>JBEKWZ010000044.1:0-10270 GCA_049512555.1 Candidatus Sulfotelmatobacter sp.
CGTCAAGTTCGAACCTGCCGATCTTGAGATTAAGCCAGTGAGATCCTGCTAAATTGTCGATCCGGGCCCAGGCCTGAGATAGATTAATACTGCTGTTTCCAATGAAGGGCTGAATCAAGAACGAGATGTTCTGATAGAGCGTGCCGGCAGTAATCACGTCGAGCCCACCCAGGTCGAAACCAGACGTTGTTACCGAAGACTCCATCAGCCCGCTAGAGGCGCTGCCTGGAACGGTGTCAACCGCTTGGCGATTATTGTTCTCGCGGTGCCACTGCGGGATTGTCCTGAACATGATCGGCCAGTAAGAAGGTTCCTGGTAGATTGGCGCATCGCGCCCGTTGCCCAGTTGGTATCCATTGTCTTTGAAGGTCTGGCCAAAATTGTTCAGCATGGGCCAAGCTTCATGGCACGCGGAGCAGGGCAGTCCGTACTTGCGCGCGAAGGCGGGAACGCCATGCGCCGGTGAGACGCTCGCCAGCAGCAGTGTCAGAGCCAACCCACCTGGACCGATTCTCTTGAAGACACTGACTTTCATTTGGCCTCCGTGCCCTGAGTCAGCAAAGACGATCCGGAGGAGTGCGTATCTTCCTGAGGAACAAATTTGTAGCCGACCCCATGAACCGTTCGAATAAAGACCGGGTAATCAGGATTACTTTCAATTTTTTGCCGCAGTTTCGCGATGCAGTTATCCACGGTGCGGTAACTGGACAGCTTTCGCTTCGGCCAAAGGGAATAGAGAAGCCGTTGGCGGGAAACGACAATCCCGGGCCGGCACACGAGAAATTTCAGCACTTTGAACTCCCGAAGAGTGATCTGAATCGGCTGCCCGGCGCGACGGAGTTCCATTTTGCGGAAATCCAACGACATCTCGCCGAACTGCTTCACCTGACTGACGCTGCTGATTTGTAGGTCCGACATGTTCAGGGTCAGGGCTGCCGTCGTAATGCATAAGTTAGCTCCGGCACCGCGGTGCACTTGTCACAGAACGGTCACATTCTTGTTAAATTCGTGCACTCCGGGCGTCTTCTCGAGATGGACCTCGAGGAGGCGCGCTGCGCCCTGGACGCGCATCCCTTGCTAATGCTTCAGGTCGCGCGCAACGCAGCCCCCAAGGTGAGACCGGGAGGCACGCTGGTGTTCATGGGCGGCACTGGCGGCCGCCGCCCCAGCATCGGAATGGGGATCGTGCCGACGGTCACTGCCGCGCTCCCCGCCCTCACCGCCAGCCTGGCGCTGGAACTGGCGCCCGTCCGCGTCAACCTTATCGCCGCCGGTTTCGTCGACACCCCGTTGTCGGCATCACTGCTCGGCGATAAACTCGAAAACCGGCGCAATCAGCTTCGCGCCACGCTTCCTATCCGCCGCGTTGTGGGACCGGCCGACGTCGCCGCGCCCGCCGTGCACATCATGATCAACACCGCCCTCACGGGCGCAACCTATGACATCGACGGCGGGCAACAGTTCGTCGCCGCCTAACGAAAAGGAGTACACATGTCCACCATCCATCTCCACCAGACGACCACCTCGACGCCCGAGCAGTACATCGCCGGGCTCACCGACTTCGGGCCTGGCCGCGCGAAGCTCTTTGGCAACAGCGCCGACGACTACCTCAAGGTGCATAGCCGCGGTCCGTCGGAGGCCGACGTCACCGAAGGCTCGGGCGGTATTTGGGAACGCCTGCACTACGACTGGTCCGATCCTAACCACGTCGTCCTCACGACAACCGACTCCAACACCTGGGGAGGAGCGTCGGGCCATACCTACACCTTCACGCGCCGGCCCGACGGCATGACCGACATTGATGTGGTCGTCGTGCGCGAGGGCAAAAACCTCAAGGGATGGTTGCTCGGCTTCGTAGTCGGGACGATCGGCAAGGGCGTTTTGGAAAAGGCATTTGTAAACTCCGTCAAGGCCATTGAAGCTCGGAACGGTGCGGCGAGAAAAGAAGACGCAGCGTGAGCCGGGCACGGCGTTGGGAGAATCGGTTCCTACGCCGTTTCATTGCGGACGGCGCAACCCTTCCGGGAGATCCACCTTCAAGTTCGTTTGACGATAAATACGGTTTTGTCGTCGATTAAGGCCTCATCGCCATTCTGGCGGAGATCGGCATCCTGCTTCGTCGCGTAATCCAGCAACGCGTTGCAGATTTCTCTGGCAGGTCGCAGATAATGTTCGCGCATCACCGCCTCAAGTTGCTCACGCCCTTGCTGGTCGCTGCCGTCGTAAACTCCATCGGTATAGAGGACAAGAATATCTCCCGGACTCATGAGCGTGATCTCGCCAAGATCGGCAGTATTGAATTCTCTTTGCCTAACATTCAGGGAGTAGTATTTCTTAACATCGGGGTGGTGTGCCGGTAGCTGCAAACCCAGCGCAAGGAATTGCACCATGTGGTCTTCGTCCATCTTCATGAACTTGCGATACTCGGCCGAGAATACCAGCGGTGGAGGGTGTCCAAAATTTGCGAAACGAAAATGGCCAAGAGGATCTACTTCGCCATACAGCATGGTCGCGATTTCGCGCGCACCTTCTTTCTCGGTTATCCCCAGTGCGTTGCGGGCTGTCACCGACTGTGCCAGACGCAGGTTTATATTGTCTAGCAGCATCGGCGTTGTCTTACCGTATCGATCCAGTTCGGTGAGCATCAAAGCATGGAATGTGTCATGCACCGTGGATGCAATTTTTGCTGAGATTACGCCGTGCCCCTGCGCGTCCACCAGCAGAACCCCGGCCGTAGAATAAAGGTCCCGTAAATCTTCTGCGACACGCACCTGCTCAGAACTGCGGGCGAATCGGTAATTCGCTTCCATCTCCAGCGTATGGCCGGGGGTTCCTCTCATCCATTGCACGTGATCGTCGACTGAATTGCGGACAGCCGCTCCGGGAGGCAGCGGTTCGAGAAATTCCCTTGACAGGCGCTGAGCCTGCTGAATACGCGCGGCGATGTCATAGCGTTGCTGAAAATTAATGTATTCGAACAAGTCACCGCCGACCGTGCCGGCAGGAATCGAGTTTCCGAACATCTCGATGCCAGGAATGTGCGGAATCGCACCCTCCACCGGCATCAACCGTTCGCGCAAGTATTCGTCGATACTCGGAACTGGGCTGATATTCGTCATCGCTACATTTCTACGCCAACTTGGCGAGCTCCTCGAAAAAATCCCCGTTGGGCCGCGGCCTGCCGCAATGCAGCATCGCCATCCACGTGAGGCGGCAACCAACGCTTCATCCGGGAATCGGTGTCGGTATCGAGCCAGCATTGTCGCCGAGCATGCGCGCACTGGTCAACACTCTCTGGCGGCTGCCAGGCCGCCGCCGTTTCGCCTCCGTAGTTGAATTTCAGGTCGACGCCGCGAAGGAATATTGGAGGGTACACGAGTAACTGAAGCAAAAATTCGACCTACCCTCCTCTAAGCCGGGCAGGCGTGTTGCGACTCAACCCCCTCGCGATACCGCGCCAAGATACTTCTACTGGGAACGGAGGGAAGCTCAGGTGGCCACATTTGTCTCTTGGAGTTGTCACGTTCCTAATGTCGCTTGAAAGTGGTTATCTATTGATCCTAAGGCTCTTTCGTAGGATACTTTCTGTCCTATTTGTCGACGAATTCAGGTGCCATGGCCCACAGCACGCCCTTTCGCCACTCTACGCCAGCCGTGCTTCTGGTCGCTCTCTTTTTGGTTCCGAGTGTGTTCGCGCAGCAGGTTCCAATCCCGGGCCGTGTTCCGGCAAGTTCGAACGGGAAATTTTCTGGGGATCGCATTCTGGTCAAGTTTCATCACGGCGTAAGTACAAGCGCGAGAGCCGCCGTGCACGCTTCCGCGGGTGCACGCTCCCTAAGGCAATACACGGCAGTGAGAGATTTGGAAGCCGTGGCCTTACCTGCGAGCCTGGATGTGCGCGCGGCGTTGCGCTCTTATCGTCAGCGCGCAGAAGTTGAATATGCGGAACCGGATTACACAGTCCATCTGTTGACGACTCCGGATGATCCATTGTTTCCGCAGATGTGGAACCTGCTGAACACTGGCCAGAACGGCGGCACTGCAGGCGATGACGTTGGGGCGACACTGGCGTGGGCTTTAAGTACCGGCGACCACAACGTCGTGGTGGCGACGATTGATACCGGCATCGACTTTACTCACCCGGATCTTATTCCAAACCTATTTCACGATACTTCGGTCTGCAATGGCGTCGACGATGCCACGAACGGCTGTTATGGAATCTCGACCATCTCCTACACATCGAGCACTTTCGACGACAACGGTCACGGGACGCATGTGTCGGGAATCATCGGAGCCGCCGGCAACAATGATCTGGGTGTAGTCGGGATCAATTGGAATGTGCAACTGCTGTCCTGCAAGTTTCTTGA
Organism: Candidatus Sulfotelmatobacter sp.; assembly: GCA_049512555.1. GTDB lineage: Bacteria > Acidobacteriota > Terriglobia > Terriglobales > Acidobacteriaceae > Sulfotelmatobacter. Next base: position 4,368 of record JBEKWZ010000044.1, read on the forward strand.
CTCAACGGGAAGTGGACAAACTTCCGACGCAATCTCCTGCCTTGATTATGTCGTGCAGATGAAAAACAGTGGCTACAACATTGTGGCCACAAATAACAGCTGGGGCGGGGTCGAGTATTCGCAGGCGCTATCCGATGCGATCCAGGCGCAACAGCAGGCCGGGATTCTCTTCATTGCGGCAGCGGGCAATGGTTTCGGCGACAACGACATTGCGCCAACTTATCCCGCCAATACAGCACTGCCAAACGTCATTTCTGTCGCAGCGACCACGAACACGGATGCGCTGGCGGTATTCTCCAACTTTGGTCAGCACACGGTACACCTCGGAGCTCCGGGGCAACAGATCCTCAGTACGTGGCCAGGGAGCAACTATCAAGTGCTGTCCGGCACATCGATGGCAACTCCTCAGGTCACGGGCGCCGCAGCCCTGCTGGCTGCGCAGAATCCATCCCTGGATTGGCGCAGCCTGAAGAACGTGATCCTCAGCGGAGGAGATTCGCGTTCCTCTCTGTCGCAAACCGTGTCTCGAAAGCGGCTCAACCTGAATGGTTCCATGACATGTTCTGGTAAGACTGTGGAGAGTCGGCTTCAGCCGGCAAATAACGCCGTCGCAGGAACGCCCGGTGTTCCATTGACTCTCGAAGCACTCAACATCGATTGCGCACAACCTGCAGGCAACGTGCAGGTCACAGTTTCGCCTGGAGGACAGGTTGTGACCTTGGTGGACGATGGCACGGGTGCAGATCAGGTCTCCGGAGACGGAATCTACACGGCGCAATGGATGCCGCCGGCGGTGGGCAGCTACGCGCTCGCATTTCCCGGCGGCGACGTCGTGCAAGCAGAAGTCCTGAATAACTATGTCGCCGCTCCCACTCCTTATAGCTATGTAAGTATCACCGGAACCAATCTAAACCTTGGCGATGATAGCGTCGCGCAAGTCACCTCACCGTTCGCGATTCCTTTCGGCGGAGGTAGTTTCACTACCTTGCAAGTTGGAAGCAACGGGACAATCAGTTTCACCGATGGCGCTTCGCCCTTCATGAATAATGTGATTCCAGGACTTGCTCCTGTGCCGGTTACTCTGGTTGCACCTTTCTGGCAGGATCTCTACCCGGTTGCCGGTTCTGCGCAAAACGTTTACTGGGCGGTTGTGGGAACTGCGCCGAACCGGCAGTTGGTGGTGGAGTGGAGAAACGTCAGAAGCTTCCTATGCCACAGCGACTCGGCAGCCACCGTTACTTTCGAGGTCGTGTTCTCCGAATCGAGCAGCAACATTCTCTTCGAGTACGCGGATACGGTCTTCGGCGACAATTGCTATTTTCAGGACGCCGGGTCATACGCGACAGTCGGCGTGCAACTGGCTCCTACGGTCGGGACGATGTGGAGTCTGAACGATCCGGTTATAGTTAACGGTTCGGCCTTGCTTTGGACCATTGGAACCAGTACTCCGCCTAATAACCCTTCCCCAACGATCACGTCGCTATCGCCTACGAGCGCGCCCATAGACAGTCCTTCATTTACGCTGACGGTCAACGGTACGGGCTTCGTGCCCACTTCCGCTGTGAACTTCGAGCTTTACAATCAGCCGACCACTTACGTAAGCAGCACGCAGCTCACAGCAGAGATTCCAGCCGCCGCGATTGCGCAGGTCGTATCTTCCACCTACGTCTGGGTCGACAATCCTGCTCCCGGTGGCGGGCAATCCAATTTCGTGACGTTTCAGCTTTCTGACGGAGTTCCCACCATAACCTCCCTCTCGCCAGCATCAGTCACGGCAGGGTCATTCAGTTTCACTTTAACGATCAACGGCACGGGGTTCGGCGCAGCATCCATCTACTGGAATGGAACGCTGCTGCAAGGAGGAGGCTCTTCGTCAAACGGAAACCAGTTGCTGGCGGAGGTTCCCTACACTCTGATTGCGAATCCGGGGACCGTTCAAATCAGTGTGGTGAACGCGCCACCGGGCGGAGGCACTTCCAACGTTGCGACCTTCACCATTCTGCCTCAAGGCCAGTCCAACGTATTCTTGCAACCCCCGCTATTTCTGAACGGAAGAGGAAGTTCTTCCAGCATGGTGCCTGCTTCGCCCACCCGCTTCCTGGGGTGGAAGTACGCACAGCGAGCGGGATTGAGCTACCAGAAGTTTTTCTCCCGTCCACGGGCGGAAGCGCCATTGCCCGCTCCCAATCCAGACTTCTCCAAATCGCGCGGCAACGGCAGGGCTAGCGCCACTCCGTCGGCCACACCTGCGCTCGCGGGATTGCAACTTCGAACGCTCTTGCCGGCTGGCTACATTCCGACCGCGGTCGCTGCCGGGGATTTCAATGGCGACGGCATTCCCGACTGGGTTGTCTCCAACGGCGGCAGCAACAATCTTTGGGTTTATCTTGGCCACGGCGATGGAACGTTCAGTCAGGCAACGGTTATCCCACTCACGGGACAGTCTCCCTTGGCGGTTGCGGTCGCAGACTTACGTGGAATCGGGAGGCTCGACATCATTGTGGCGGAGGCGGACAGCGTAAGTGTTGGCGTGCTCCTCGGCAACGGAGACGGCACATTCGCTTCCGAAAAGACTTACTTTGTTCCTGGCGCTCCAATCTCGATGGCGATCGCAGATCTGAACCACGACGGCCATCCAGACGTGGTGCTTGGGGTGGTTCCCGATCCGAGCGTCCCGACCAGCGGTGCTGTGGTGAGTCTGCTCGGAGATGGAACGGGGGCGTTCGGTGCACCTCTATTCGAGCCTTATCTGACATTCGGGGTTCAATATCCGGAGTCCATCGTCGCCGCCGATTTTGAGAAGAACGGAAAACCTGACGTGGTCGTGGTCGATCCCGGAGTGGGCACCGTTCTCTACGTCAACGACGGAACTGGATTTCTTAAAGAAGCTCAGCCCATCGATATAACACAGAGTCTGGCGGGGGTTAGCCCGGTGGTTTTAGTGGCCGGCGATGTAAATGAGGACGGATGTCCAGATGTTATCGACTTCGATAACTTAGGCATCGCAACCGTATTTCTCGGCAACTGCGACAGCACGTTCCAGCCCCCCTCATTCTATGAAGGCGAAGGCGACTTCGCATGGGCCGCTGCGCTGGTCGACGTGAACGGAGATGGTCATCTCGATCTCGTCTACTCGGGCGTCTGGGCGAATACTGGTTACGGACAAGTGGCGGGCAATCTGCTGGCGGTCAACTTCGGCGATGGGAAGGGACATTTTGGTCCCGCCCACGTTTATCGGGGCGGACAAACATCGTTCGGATTAGCCGTGGCCGATTTCAACCATGACGGTCATCCCGATGTGATCACGGCCAACCAGGACAGTGATTCGGCCACGATTTTCCTGAACGACGGCAAAGGAGGCTTTGGCGTTCCGACGGGCGAGTACATCGGATACATCAGTGGCAGTACGCCCAGTGGGCCGGTGAACGCTCCCTACACTAGTTTCACGCCAGCCGACGTCAACGGCGATGGAAATCCAGATCTGGTGCAGATATTGGTGGGGCAAGGGTACCCCAACCCCGCCCAGGCGGCGGTCATGCTCAACGACGGCACCGGTCACTTTGGCCCAGCGATTTACTCGCCTGTCGCGGAAGGAACCTTCAATGTCACCGACTATCTGCTGGGAGATTTCCGCAACACTGGCCGGCCAGACCTGGTCACGATTTCATCTTATTTTGGCGAGGGAGGGCCCGGTACGCAGCTGGCCTTTGCCCCGAACGCCGGTGGTGGCAGCTTTGGCCCGGCAACTGTAACCCAGCTTTCTGTGAGTGGAACCCTTGCGGCCGGGGATTTCAACCACGATGGCAATCTCGATCTGGCCATAGCCGCAGGAGCTTCGCAATCCGGCACGGCCAGCATCACCATTTACCTGGGTCATGGAGACGGCACCTTCACGGCGCAGCCGCCAATCAATTTCAGCACCAACAGTGCGGGACATTGGATTCAGGGTCTATGGGTGGGCGACTTCAACGGGGACGGGAAAACTGATCTTTTGGCGTGGTTCTACATGAACGTAGTTCCCTTTCAGAATAACGACGTTTACGAATTCCTGGGGAATGGCGACGGCACCTTCGCCCCGGCGAAGCTCGTGATTCAGAACCTGACAAACCCGGCCGTTGCGGACGTCAACAATGACGGTCGGCCCGACCTGGTTGACAACCGCGATCCGCTGGCGAACTATCCGAACGGCCCGGCAGGCACCCAGTTAAGAATCTTTCTGTGTCAGCCGGATGGAAGCTTCACACTGACCAATACGTACGCGCCTTACACCGGTCTGCAAGGCGATGAGTTCACTCTTGGCAGCGTGAATGGCGGTCGTTTCCCCTCCTGGATCGCAGATTTCAATGGCGATGGCAACATCGATCTTGCCGCCATCCAGGTGGCTACGGACTATCCGACCTCCGTTTATTATGTGCAATTCCTGCTGGGCAATGGCGATGGCACCTTCACGCCGACCTACGAGCCATATTTCCTGAACGCTTCCCGGCCAGCCAGTGCTTTCGATTTCACCGGCGATGGGCGCGCTGACTTGGTGGAAAGCGATATTTACACTTCATCCTTTCAGGTTATTCCAGGCGCAGCTGGCACCCCTCTTTATCTCCAACTGGTCGCAGATCCGGTAATAGGCGAGCAGGGATCGGTGCAAGTTTCGCTGGCGGCCGTCTCGACCAGCGCCACTCAAGTGACTCTCACGGCCAGCGACCCTGCGATTACACTTCCGGCCAGCGTGACGATTCCCGCTGGCGCGCTGACACAGAACGTCAGCTTCACCATTGGAAGTTCCTTCAATTCCACACACGTATTTTGGATTAAGGGCGCGCTGAATGGGAGCAGCGCGGTCGCTTACGGAACACAAGCCACAGCACAAGGTCAGTACGGCGTTGCGGTATACACCAACTGGTCCACAGAGGCAACGTTCCCGGGACTGCCCACCGCGGACTATCAGCTCGGAGTGAGTTCGCTGGCCGGGTATGCCACGACTGTCGCTTTGACCTGCAAAGGGCTGCCAGCGGGCGCGGCATGCCAGTTCGGCACAAGTACCGTCACGCTCCCACCGGGCGGAACCAATGGGACATCGTTGATCATCAACACCACGTCCAGCACGCCGGCTGGTATATATCCCATCACGATCCAGGCATCGGATGGTGCCATCACTTCACAGCTCACCGTAACTCTGGACGTCGGCGACTACAGCATCAGCATTACTCCGAGTTCGCAGACGGTGCTGCAGACTACAACTGCCACTTATACGGTGAACGTGACATCGATCAACAATTATGGAGCCAACTTCACGGGAACCTGCACGGGGATTCCAGCTCCGGCCGTGTGCACTGTGAATGGTTCTGGCATTGGCTGGAGCGCGTCAATACAGACGAACACTCTTGCGGTGGGGAATTATAACTTCACGGTTGGCCTCTCCAATGGCGTCGCGACTCGCTCTGCGTCGGCCCAACTGAATATCGAAGCCTTCAACGCGACCTTATCTGCCGATACTCTCTCCGTCGCAGTTGGACAATCCGGCACCGTTACGATTAACGTGACCGGGCAAAATGGATTCGCGGATGCCGTCACGCTTTCATGTAACGGGGCGCCGAATGGTACAAGCTGCACAGTCAGTCCCAACTCAGTCACGCCATCCTCGGGCGGAACTCCCGCAACCCTGACGGTTAGCGTGACCACCAAGCCCGCTCAGAATTCGCGGAAGCTAGTCGAAAACGGAACTGCCTCGTTGTGTCTCAGCGCTGCGGGGTTCCTTGGCTTGACGCTGCTTCTCGCGGGCGGCTGCCGAAAACGACAGCGGTTCCTCCTATTCCTCTCTGTATTTGTCGTTATCGGGATTGCCGTTTCTTGCGGTGGGAGCGGAGGATCAGGGGGTGGTGGTGGAGGAGGTGGAGGAGGTGGTG
>JBEKWZ010000045.1:0-10218 GCA_049512555.1 Candidatus Sulfotelmatobacter sp.
AAACTCTGGTTTTCTACCTGAGAGTTTCTGGAACTGGGCGGTACCTCCTACGACGTTTGTTTTGGAATTGGCAGTATTGCCGCTGGCTTTAAGCCCTGAAGGGTACGAGGATCCGATTACGCACGAGTTGAGGGACCGGCACAGGTTTGCGGCGATTCAACTTACGGTATCTCTGTTCTTTTATGGATTGCTGTTCGCGCTGAAGACGGAATCCGGGGTCGGCACTGAGCCGCCGGTGATTCCCACGCTCTGTTTGATTATCGTTCTCGCGATGCTGCTGTGTTGGTTCTTGTCGGCTCTCACTTTCTTCTTTGACCGCTTCCGAGTACCCCTATTGTTGATCGTCGCTGTCTACGGATGGCTGGTCTCGGGATTGCCTCAGGGAGATCACTTCTACCCGGCCGAGCCGCTCTCGAAACAGCCGGCTCTGCTAACGCCTACGCAGGTTTTGCAACGAAGGGCTGGCAAGACTGTCGTGTTGGTTGCCGCAAGCGGCGGGGGCATCCAGGCCGAAGCATGGTCCGCACGAGTGCTCTCCGGATTGAAGCAGGACATGGAGGGGAATGGGCAGGGTTCGGAGTTCGACCATTCGATCGTTCTGATTAGTAGTGTTTCGGGTGGCTCGGTTGGAACCATGTTTTTCGTCGATGCCTATCGCGATGATGGAACCCTTCCGCCAGTCGGTCCGGATCTTGATAACTATCCGCCGGTGAAGGCAGCGGAGGTTTCAAGCTTGGATGAAGTGACGTGGGGTATGGTGTACCCCGATTTAGTCTGGAGTCTCGCACCCGTGTTCAAAGGGGTGTCAGTCCGTCCTCCGCACCTGCTGAACGGTCCGAACATCACAAGCGATCGGGGGACTGCGATTGAGAAAGCCTGGAAGTTATCCCCAACGATTGAGAAAGCTACGCTTGCAAAATGGCAAGAACAGACTGCGGTGGGAGCAAAACCTGCCGTGATTTTTAATGCGACGGAGGTCGAATCTGGCGATCGATTTCTGCTTTCGACCAGTTCTCTCGGCACGGGACCTTCGTCGGAGAACTATGACAAGGTTGGGCGCAGAGTGTTCAGTGAGGTCTATCCCGGTTTCGATGTTCCCATCGTCACCGCGGCGCGCTTGTCGGCGACGTTCCCATTTGTAACGCCAGCGGCACGCATCTGGAAGAAAGATGTTTTCGCCAAAGACAACCACATTGTGGACGGCGGATACTATGACAACTATGGAGTTGCCACCTTAGTTGAGTGGCTCGACAACGCACTCACTAACGCCGATCAGAAACCCTCTAAAGTCATCATCGTACAGATCCGCGATTCTGCGACCGGAGTCGTCAAAGCACCCTCGTGGCACGGTGGTTGGTTCTTCCAAACCCTCCAACCGTTAGAAACGCTCGAGAGCGTAAGGGGGACGGCACAGTTTTCTCGGAATGAGGTGGCGATGGACTTTGTGACCAAGCATGGCCTATACGGCATTCCTATCGAGACTGTTGAGTTCGAGTATCGCGGTGGCGCAGATGCCCCGGCAGATGTGCCGCTATCATGGCACCTGACGGCGGCGGATAAACGCGCATTGCACGAGGAGTGGCTTTCTCCGAGAATTGTTGGCAAGCGATCTGACTTCAAAAGGCTCATGCAATGACAATTCAATCTTCTTGTGCGTGGGTTTCGTTCATCGCGATTGTGCTCGGAGCGATGGCATCCAATTCGTCTGCTTTTTTGTCACATCCAGTTCCTGGAGATTTGACTTCGCCTGTCCTGGCCATTGAACTCATGCACTCACCGGAGGACGTCAACGGCATCGTTGGTCCTCCTGGCGATCCCCGGCGTGCCGCGATGAACCATCTCACCGTGATCGACCTGTTCTTCATCCCAGCCTACGCGGTTCTATTTTCGCTGGTTGGATTCCTCCTGATTCGTCAAAGTCACGCGCGAGTTGGCACGATCGTTATCGTACTGGGTATTGCGGGAGCCTCGCTCGATGTACTCGAGGACCTTGACATTTTTCGCGCTATCCAAGGCGCCGCGATCACTCCGCGCTACTGGTCGATTCCAAAGTGGTCGATACTGTTTATTGTCATCGCGATACTGGTTCCGGTGTATCGGACATCTGGGCGATCGCAACTTCATCGTTTTATTGGATATTCAGCCGCAATTTTCTCGGTATCGGCCGCAGTGTTAGGACTCGGCGGCGTCCTTTTGAGGACCGACCCGCTGATCGAAAGCGGGGGAAAGTTTATGGGCCTGAGCCTGGCCGCTGGCTTTCTCTTTTTTGCAACCCATAATTGGCTAAGCTCAGGGCTCGTGCCCGCGCTCGACCGATTGGCGACGCTCCCTTTTTTCAGGGTGTTGGCGAAATGGCCCAACGACGAGGTTGGCGATGAGGGACCATCGGCGTTGCCCTCCGCAGGGCAACTCGATAGTTGAAGCGCGTGTTTGAAAAGGTTGAGTGGATAGGTTCGGAATCCTATAGCGCCCACCATCAACCAATCCAACAGGTGACGGGGCCGACGAGATTCCGAGGATGGAATTGAGTTAGTCTTAGCCTGTAGTCTTGGTCTGTCGCCATGAAACAGCAAACTCGCCGATCGTTTCTGACCGCATGTTCCGCTGCCGGGCTGGCGGCGGTGCTGCCCTCCTTCTACGTTCACGCGGATGACAAGTCCGGCATTCGCCCTCCGGTGGTTGGTTCCGGTCCGCATACTTACGAGTGTGTGCATGATTGGCTGGTTCCGCCGGAAGGGCTGGTATGGGGAGATACGCACGGGCTTTGCCAGGATGAGCAGGGCTACATCTACGTTGGGCATACCGTACACAAGTCCAGCATGAGAGGCGAGGCGATCGTGGTATTCGACGAGCGCGGGCGCTTCGTCCGCGCTTTTGGCGAAGAGTTCAGAGGTGGGGCGCATGGATTGAAACTGCGCCGCGAGGGAAAAACTGAATTCCTCTACCATTGCGACATCAACCGCTGCAATGTGGTGAAAACCACGCTCGCCGGCGAAGTGACCTGGGTGCATGGCTACCCGCGGGAAGATGCCAGTTACATGGAGCGGCCCATTGACTTCGTTCCCACGAACGTTGCCTTTGCTCCCAATGGAGATTTTTACGTCGGCGACGGCTATGGGTCGAACCACATGCTGCGCTTTTCGCTGGCGGGAAAGTTCCTGGGGGAGATTGCCAAGCCAGGACATGGCGACGGGGAACTGGACAATCCGCACGGACAGTGGGTGGATCCGCGGAGTGAGACGCCGCTCCTGGTGATCGCGGACCGAGGAAATCGCCGCATTCAGACTTTCACACTCGATGGAACTCACTTGCGCACGATTAAAGATGAGGCCCATCTGCGCATGCCATGCAACTTCCAGACTCAGGGAGAATGGATGGTGTGTCCCGACTTGGACAGCCAGGTGTGTATTCTCGATCGGCAGTTCAATGTGGTTGCGCAGTTGGGAGATGGGAAGGCAGAGAACGGCGACGTGGGATCACGCCGGGGCCAGTCGCGTTCGCAATTTACGCCGGGAAAATTCATCACGCCGCACGACGCCATCTTCCTGCACAATGGCGACATCCTGGTTGCCGAGTGGTTGCCGATCGGGCGAATCACACTTCTGCGCAAGATGTAACCGAGTTCGTTCGCGACTCCGCGCCAGAGGACATGTCCTGGGAAAGTCAATTCAAAATACGAGCTTGCCGGTCAAACCGTTGGGGACAGAAATTCCTGCTGGAATCGCGGTTTGTCCAACGTAACAATGCGCTAACTTAGGCAGCCTCGCGATTGTCGGCAATGCCGCGGGCGTGACCGGCGTGTCGAAAAGACTCATCGACTCGAGTTGATTCAGGCTGCCCAGGCCTTGCGGCATGGCGTCGGTAATTCCAGTGTGCATGAGTCGCAGGACGCGCAATCGTTTCATGGCGGCGATTGCCGTTGCAGAGCGGTCGGTGATCGCCGTGCGGGAGAAGTCGGCGACCGTAATATGTTCGGCGAGGGGAGACAAGAGCGCTAAATCGTTGTCTCCGAATTTTGAGCCCAGGATCGAAGCATTCAAAAGCAGATCGGCAGAACCGCGTGACTCGTACTCCAAAACATTCGGAAGTTTCTTTTGCAGTTGGGCGAGTTCAGGCTCGACTTGTGCCCGCAGCCGAGCGACGGCCGCAGTATCAATTTCGTCGAAGGTCACTTCGGCGACGACGGTTGGGGGCGGCCCGGCACTCGCGTATTGGATGGCGCCGGCAGGTAACGTGGGCGACGCGCCCGCCGCAATCCACAGTTCGATCAGCTTCACTTGGCCTGCCGATAACGGACCTTTGCCTCCTTTGGGCATGAAGTCATCGTGGTCGCGAGGCAACGTAATCCGGCGAAAGAGTTCGCTGGCCTGAGCGTTTCCTGTTCGGACGACCAGCCCATTCTTTCCGCCTCGCATCAGGGAACTGTAAGTGTCGAGACGCAGATTGGCTTTATGTTTCTGTCGGCCGTGGCAGGTGAAGCAGCGTGCCGCGAAGATAGGTTCAACCCGCGCGGCGTAGAAGGTATTCGCAGCGATCGATGACATCGCCGGGGCGGCATCAGACAGTCCGAGCGAGTGCCGCAATCGAAGCGGCATGTACTCCGTCAGATGATCTTCGCCCTGAGACAATTGCCCGCCGCGGTATCCCGTCCATGCCACCAGAACAACACCTGTCGCAAGCGCGACTGCATAGAGGAGTCCCGGTTCCGGCCCGTTCTCGCGAACGCGCAACATCCAGCACAGCCAGCACATGGCTGCTAGCGAGACTCCGCCCCACATGTGCTGTGTCAGTATGGGCCCGGAATATCCGCCGCTTCGCGCCAGACACCATCCGAGCATTGCGGCTACGATTGCGCCGATTGTCGCGAGGCCAAGGACAAAGCCAGCAGAGAGACGCAGATAAGAGATGCGAGAAGTTCGCCCGGCTAATTCAAGAACCGGTACCAGCAGAAAAAGGGCGATGGGAAAGTGGACGACCAAGAGGTGAAAGCGTCCGATAAATTGCGCCCACTGCGCGCGCTCGTTTCCATCGGGAGGAAAAAATATCAGCAGGACGAATACGATCAAAATGGGCGCCAACACCAGCAGGCCCCAGCGCAACTGCCTGGAGACGCGGCCACCCCACAGTGTCATGAGCACTCACACTTTCGGAATTGGTCGGCGCAGAGATTCGGGAAATCTCTCATGCCAGAACCTCAGCCACGACCCGCGCCGGCTTCACGCTGGTCAACTTCTGTTCCAGACCCTGGAAAGAATAGTTGAGCTTGTGGTGGTCGAAGCCCAGCAGGTAGAGCATGGTCGCGTGCAGATCGCGGATCTCGACCGGATCCTTCACGATCTCGTATCCCATCTCATCCGTTTGGCCGTGGGTGATGCCTGGCTTGACGCCGCCGCCCGCCATCCAGATCGTGAAAGCTCCTGGGTTGTGGTCCCGGCCGATATACTTCATTTCCTGACCATTGCGATTTTCCCGCATCGGAGTGCGGCCGAATTCCCCGCCCCAGACCACGAGTGTGTCTTCCAGCAGGCCACGCTGTTTCAGATCCGCTAACAACGCCGCGGTGGGTTGATCCACTTCCCGGCAACGGTCAGCGAAACCGAGGTTCAGCGCTTCCTTGGCGTCGGCCCCATGAGAATCCCATCCCCAGTGGTAGAGCTGAATGAATCGCACGCCGCGCTCCGCCAGGCGTCGCGCTACCAGGCAGTTGTTGGCAAAGCTGGACTCGCCGGGTTTCGATCCGTACATGGCGCGGACGGACTCGGGCTCGTTGCGAATGTCCATCGCGTCGGTGGCATCCATTTGCATGCGGAACGCCATTTCGTATTGCGCGATGCGGGTGACGGTCTCAGGATTTCCGAACGCGGCATAGGTCTGCTGATTGATCTGGTCAATCGCATCCAACATGCGACGGCGTAATGGGCGGCTCACTCCCGACGGGTTGTCTAAATACAGCACCGGTTCGCCGTGAGAGCGGCATTGCACGCCCTGGTACACGCTGGGCAGAAAGCCGGAACTCCACAGCTGCTTGCCGCCGTCCGGTGATTTACCTCCGGAGAGCAAAACGATGAATCCCGGCAGATTCTGATTCTCTGTCCCTAGTCCGTAGAGAACCCACGAACCGAGCGAAGCGTAGCCGAGGCGCGCATTGCCGGTATGTACCAGCAGCTGCGCCGGCGCGTGATTGAACTGGTCGGTGTGCATGGACTTGATAAAGCAAAGATCGTCGACGTGCTGTTCCAAATGAGGGAGACGATCGGAAATCCATTGTCCGCTTTGTCCGACCTGGTGGAAGGGATATTGCGAGGCCAAAAGTTTGGGAACGCCGCTGATGAATGCGAAGCGCTTTCCGGCTAAGAAGGAAGCGGGACAATCTTGTCCATCGAGCCGCTTCAAGTCGGGTTTGTGTTCGAAAAGCTCTAGTTGGCTGGGCGCTCCGGCCATGTGCAGGTAGATTACGCGCCGCACTTTGGCAAGAAACTGAGGCGGCAATGCCGACAGCGGGCTGGAGGGGTCGCGGGTAAAGTCGAGGGCCGAGACTTGGGAGCGGGCAGTGCCGGCGGCACCGGCATACTTTGCCGCCGATGTTCCTGCGAACGATGTTCCTGCAAACGACGTCCCCACGAATAAGGTACCCAAACCGCTGCCCAGCGTCTGCAGAAAATGACGGCGGGTTTGCGCTTGCAGCAAGCTCATCTGCAAATCATTCGGTTGCATTTTTGACTCTGCCATTGCGAATCACCTGGTCAAGGCGGCATCGAGATTGAACAGAACGCTGGCCACGGCCGTCATCGCCGCCAGCTCTTTCCCCGAATTGTTTTCGGCGCGCGCGGCGACTTTCACAATGCGCGGCGATGCCGGCGCGGTGAGAGCATCTTCATACAACCTTCGCAATATCGCCAACTCATTCTCCGTCGGATCGCGCGACAACACTAAGCGTGCTCCGTAGCGCAGACGCCCGTCAAGGACGTCGGTTTCCTTCATCATCCGCCGGGCGAGCGCTTCGGAAGCTTCCTGATACACCGGGTCGTTCAGGGTCACCAGAGCCTGTAAGGGTGTGTTGGTCGGGATGCGCCGCGCCAGACTCACATCGTGATCCGAGGCATCGAAAGTAAGAAAGCTAGGATAACCGCTGGTACGCTTGATGTAGGTATAAATCGCGCGGCGATAACGATCTTTACCTTTCGCGTCCACCCACTTGCTGTCGTTGTATACGGAGTTCCACACACCCTCTGGCTGCGGCGGCATCACTGGAGGTCCACCCATAGTATCGGTCAATAGTCCGCTGGCCAGCAGTGCCTGATCGCGAACCATTTCAGCCGTGAGCCTTTGCTGCGGGCCATGCGCCAGCAATCGATTGCGCGGATCCCTCTCGGTCAGGGCCGGAGATGCCTTCGCGCTCTGGCGATAGGTGGCGCTGCTGACCAGTTCGCGCAACAAGGCCTTCATGTCCCAGTGGAGGTCGTTCTGAAAATGGAGTGCGAGCCAATCGAGCAGTTGAGGATGACTTGGCTCTTCGCCCACGCTTCCAAAATTTTCCAGGGTCTCGACAATTCCTGTGCCGAAAAGCTGTTCCCAATAGCGGTTCACCGCGGTGCGCGCCGTTAGCGGCTGCCCCGGCAAAAAGAACCATCGCGCCAGCGTCAAGCGATCGCGGGGCGCGCCGTCGGGGAGCTTCGGAAACAATCTGGGGACATCCGGCGTGAGAGCGGGACCTATCTTGGTGAGAAAGTTTCCGCGCTCGAATTCCAGCGTTTCGCGCCGATCGTAATCTGGCTCTTCGAGCATGACGGGAGTCTCAACGCTCCGAATCTTCGATAACTGGCGGGTCAGGTTCGTGAGCCGTTCGAGCCTGGAGGCGTAGTCGCGGTCCTGAATCAGCGCGGGCCATTGTGAATCCGAGCTAGCGGACAGGCGCGCACGCCGAATGAGGGCAGGCTTGTCGCTGACATTCTCCGTCTGCGTGAGGCGGACTTTGATGCGGCTGCCTCGGACCAGCCGCAGTGGGGAAGTGGGAACGGCTACCATCCACCGGGTTCGGAACAGATTAGGATTCGCCGCGAAAGCGCCGGGATCCGGTTTCGATTCTCGCGTCAATTTTCCAGCCTGTCGCGCCACCGCCGCCGCGAGATTCTCTTCAGAATCTGGAACGAAGTAGCCGAAAGAAATCTTGTCCTGGCGGCCACTCGGTTGCACCACCCAGGCGTCCATCTGGTCGACGATAAAGCCGTCTTCGGGCGTATGGAGCGCAGCGGCGCCGGTTGCGGGCAATACCTCGATGCGCAATGCGGTTATAACGGGCGCATCGATTGTCGCCGTCGCCGTCGCCATTAGTTCGTAAACCGATTTCCCCGGAGTATTGGCGCCGGCGCGCATCTCGCCATCCGAAACCGGAATGGCCACTGGTCGATCCGCCGCCTTGGAGCGGGCCAGTTTCTGAGTTTCAGCAATATATTTAACGAGTTCCTTCCGTTCGTCCTCTTTCTTTTTCGCGGGTATTTTCTTGTTGTTCTCCAGCTTCGACAGTTGTCGCTGCAGTTCGCCCACCTCCCAGTCGAGCGCGAGCGACTCGCTGGCCGAAGCCGCGCTAATGGGCACGGGGACCCAGTGTGACTGGGTTTCCAGCTGTCGACCAGAATCCACCGCTGCATGGGTCAGATCGGCAATCTCCTGCTGCAGCCGCGAAGCTTCCGGATATTTCGTTTTGTCCTTCGGAACCCGGAGAACTGGCGTGTCTTCGGGAAGGTCGGCATCGCGGGAAGTATTGAAGAAGGCCAGAGACTTGTAGTATTCGGCGTGGCGAATGGGATCGTATGGGTGGGAGTGGCACTGCACGCAATTCATGGTCAGGCCATTCAGAACGGACCACGTCGTTGCCGAGCGATCCATCGCGGCCACCAACCGGAACTCCTCATCGTCCGTGCCGCCCTCATCGTTATTTGGGGTCTGGCGGTGAAACGAAGTCGCGATCTTATCCTCAAAGGTAGCGTTGGGCAGCAAATCGCCCGCCAATTGCGTGATCACGAACTGGTCGTAGGGCAGGTTGCGATTGAAAGCGTCGATCACCCAGTCGCGATACGGCCATACGCCCGGCCGGCCCCGATCAGCCTCATAGCCTTTGCTGTCGGCGTAGCGCGCCAGGTCGAGCCACAATGCGGCCCAGCGCTCGCCGTAGCGCGGGGACGCGAGCAGACGATCGACTTGTTTCTCATAGGCGCCAGGCGACGAATCGGCCAGATACGTTGCCAGTTCCTCTGGTGTGGGTGGAAGTCCGGTAAGATCCAGAGAAACCCGGCGCAGAAGCGCTGCTTTGTCGGCCTCGGGCGAGGGTTCGAGCCCCTCCTTATCCAGGCGAGCGAGGATGAACCGGTCCAGCGGTTGACGCGCCCAATCTGACCGTCTGACCGCAGGCAAAGATTGCGGCTTGGGTGCAACGAAGGCCCAATGGTCCTCCCACTTGGCTCCTTGTTGAATCCACCGCCGAAGCAACGCGATTTGTTGCGGAGGAAGGGGTGGCCCGTGATAGGGCATGCGCACTTCAGGATCGGTCGCAGTGATGCGCGCGATCAGTTCGGATTCATCGGGCTTGCCGGGAACGATCGTCCGATGTCCTGATTTTCCAACGCCCAGCGCCTCTTCTCGAAAAATAAACGAGACGCCATTCTTCTGCCGTACCCCGCCGTGACACGGAACGCAGTTTTGATTCAGGATGGGCCGTATGTCACGGCTGAAGCTCACCTCATCACCCGACCACCGGGATCGGAGCGACCCAAGCCGTTGGCAGGCAACCAGTCCGCCACCAGCCAGGGCGGCTACAGACAGCGCCAGCGCCACGATCAAACGCTGGCGTCGGACTCGGGGAAAGCGGAGCATAACCACCATATAAGTAGCACAAAGACCGGCCTCAGAGAACAATACATCGGCGGCCGTGGAATCTGTTCAGTCCCGGACAGCGATTCTTGATTTCGGTCAAAGGGCGGCGTTTGAGAGACGCGCCTCATGACCGTATTTCTCTGTAAATGAACCACCTACATCTTCGACACTTTTGGTCTCGAACGTGCGGCTCGAAAGGACGCGGTGGTGTGGGTGGAGGCCTGCATGGAGACTTTGTTGCACGACTTGCGTTATGCTTTGCGACAGCTGCGCAAGGCTCCGGGGTTCACGCTCACGGCGGTGCTTACGCTGGCTCTGGGCATTGGCGCCAACACTGCCATTTTCACG
>JBEKWZ010000046.1:0-10201 GCA_049512555.1 Candidatus Sulfotelmatobacter sp.
GGCTCTCACGAAGCTAATCTTGCCGCGATAGAACCGCGGGCGATAGCTTCCGTAAGCCCGGTAGGCACTATCGCGGACGCGCACGGTCGTGTGCGCATACGACAGACGAGATCCTTCTGGAGCAATCCGGTCGCGGTTGCGGACTCCGGCAATGTGCAGTCGATGCACCAGCCCTTTCATGAAATATCCAAATGCGGCACGGGCGGGCCGGTGCGCCATTTCGGAGATGTGACGCCAGACTCGGCGTGCCGTGAGCCGCAGACGCGGACCCGGCGTCAGGTAGCGTGGATGCGGGTAAGCATCGATCAGCACCAGCAGCGCGACGTGTTTTCCAGCCTGCGCAAGCCGTTGCGCCATTTCCAGAGTGATCAGGCCCCCGAACGAGTAACCAATGAGCAGGTATGGGCCCACGGGCTGGAACTTGGCGAGCGCTTCCAGATAGTACTCCGCCATCTCCTCGATGCGTTCAAATGGTTCTTCCAATCCATCCACACCTTTGGCCTGAAATCCGTAAATCGCGTGTTCGGTGGGAATGTTTTTGGCGAGATCCCGGAATCTTGCGCGGCCATCCAGGCCATGGGCAATGAACACCGGAGTTTTCCCCGAGCCCGCTTTCAGTTTCACGATCGGCGGAAAAGTTGGAAGGGTAGGCTGCTCTAACAGCGCTGCCAGGGCTGCGATGGTAGTGGCGTGAGAGATGGTGGCGGTTGGCAGTTCACGGTTGAACACTCCAGCTATCTCGGCAAAGAGTCTATCCGCTAAACGATCATTGCCGCCGAGATCATGAAACTCATCTTCGGGACCGATGTTGGTCCGTCGCAGCACGTGCTGCCAAATCTCAGTCAGGGTCTCGACGGTCATAGCGCACGGCGTGTGAGATTCGAGATTAGGCAAGGTCCCTTCCGTCATAACTGCGCGTTATAAACGCGCGTCAGGAGTGCGCGTTTAGGAATGCGCGAATGCCCAGTACAGTTCTCGAGCCTTGGTGTAAAGCGGGCCAAACGGAAGCGCGCGGTCGCCAATGCGAGTCACTGGGACGACCTTGGAGTAGTTTCCCGTCGAGAAAATTTCGTCCGCTTTTTCGAAGTCGTGATACGTGAGAGTCTTTTCGATCACGGTCACGCCCGCCTGCCGTAGCAATCCGATGACCCTCTGCCGGGTGATGCCGGCCAGAAAGGTTCCGTTCGCGATCGGCGTGAATACAATGCCATCCTTCGCCATGAAGACATTGGAAGTGGCTAGTTCGGCGACGTTGCCCAGCATGTCGAGGACAATGGCATTGTCGAAGCCGCGCTGGTGCGCCTCGAAAAGAGCGCGTGAATTATTGGGATAAAGACATCCTGCCTTGGCATCGACGGGCATGGTCTCCAGAGTCGGCCGCCGAAATGGAGACACCGTGAGCGAGAAGCCTTTGGGCGGACGCATCGGGGCTTCGTAGACGGAAAGACACCACCGGGTCGACTCGGGATCGTGATTCTGCACCCACGGCCCTTCCTTTTCTCCCCAGTACATCGGCCGAATATAAAGCGCGGCATCCTTGTCAAAGCGTGCGATTCCTTCGCGCGCCAGCCGCACCCACTCGTCGGTCGCGACCGTGGGCTTGAGGTAGAGTTTTCGGGCCGAATCGTTGACCCGCGCACAGTGGAGTTCCAGATCGGGGGTCACGCCCTCAAAGTAGCGAGCGCCGTCGAAGACGACGGAACAAAGCCACGCGGCATGCGTCCGCGGGCCCATGATGGGCACATTGCCCTCGTGCCACTCCCCTTCGAAATAGGTCCAGGTCTTGGACCAGCCCGTTCCAAGCGCCATTTGGCTCCTCCCGCGTTCTCTGATCGTACGTTTACCGGATTTAGGCCGTCAATAACACGTGCGGGCTATATCCGCAGTGTTACTTCGCTCGGGGCGTATAGCCGAAAATGGCTTTCAGCTCGAGAAATTCCGCCAGCCCGGCCTCGCCCCATTCCCGCCCGTTGCCCGATTGTTTGTAACCTCCGAAGCAGCCTCCAAAGTCGATTCTGGCGTTGTTGATATGCACGTTGCCGGAGCGAATCCGCTTGGCCACGCGGCGAGCACGTTCGACGTCGCCGGAACTTACAAATCCGGATAAACCGTAAAGCGTGTCATTGGCGATGCGCACCGCGTCGTTTTCATCCTCGTAGGGGATCAGGCACAGCACAGGGCCGAAGATTTCCTCGCGTGCGATGGTCATGTCGTTGCGAACATCGGCGAACACCGTCGGTCTCACGAAGTAGCCTTTGCTCAACTCTTCGGGGCGATCCGGCCCTCCGGCGATCACCCGTGCACCTTCCGCAATGCCCACATGAATCAGCCGCTGGACCTTGTCGAACTGGGCCTGGCTCGCGAGTGGGCCAAGGTTGGTGGCGTCGGCAAGCGGATCGCCGACGTTCGTGGCGTCTGCAGTCTTCTTGGCCGCCGCCGCCGCTTGCGCCATCTTGGAGCGGGGAACCAGCATTCGCGTGGGCGCGTTGCAAGACTGTCCGCTGTTGCGAAAGCAGGCTTGTGCGCCTTCTTTGACGGCAGTCTCGAGATCGGCGTCATCCAAAATGATATGGGCGGATTTGCCGCCAAGTTCCTGTGTGACCCGCTTCACCGTAGGAGCTGCTGCGAGCGCTACGGCCACGCCTGCCCGTGTTGATCCGGTGAATGAGACCATCGCCACGTCCGGATGGGCGGCAATCGCAGCCCCCACAGTCGGCCCGTCGCCATTCACCAGATTGAACACACCAGCCGGAACGCCCGCCTCATCGAGAATCTGCGCAAACAAATATGCCGACAGCGGCGCCATCTCGCTCGGCTTCAGCACCACCGTGCAGCCGGCCGCGAGCGCAGGGGCGACCTTGGCGGCGATCTGATTCATCGGCCAGTTCCACGGGGTGATCAGGCCACAGACCCCGATCGGCTCTTTTCGCATGAGCGTTGAGCCTTTGAGTTCTTCGAACTGAAAATTCTCGAGCACCTTGACGATCTCAAACAGGTGTCCTAACCCCGCCGCGGCTTGCGCCGCTCGAGCCAGCGACAGCGGACAGCCCATCTCCTGCGAAATGGTCTGAGCCATCTCTTCAGACTTGGCCTTGTAGATATCGATGATTCGCTGTAACAGCGCCAGGCGCTCGGCCACGGTAGTCTGTGAAAAAGAGTCGAATGCCTTCTTGGCCGCTGCCACAGCCTTGTCAACGTCCCCCGAATTCCCCAGCGAGATGGTTGCGATGGGCTCTTCGGTCGCCGGATTAGTGACCTGCCAGTCCCGGCCTTCGGTCGGATTCACCCACTTCCCATCGATATAAAACTTACGGCAGTCCCGCATATCTGAATCTCCAATCGGCGCTCAGTCGAGTGTAAAACGGCCTGCTTGTCTCATGTTACCGCGGGTTGCCCGGAACCTCCGCATGCGCCGAAACCAATGGGATCGGGCAATGGAGGCGTGTTACCGTGAACGGGAGACATAATTTTGGCTACTCAACCCAACCCAGAATCGATTTTAAAATCGTCGCCACTTGTGATCTTCTCGGCTCTCGGTGCAATCTGCATCGCCATCTGGTGGAGGCCTCTGGCCTCTGTGTTCGCTTTGGCCTGGCGCGATGAACATTACACACACATCCTGCTTATCCTGCCCATGAGTGCGGCCTTGATCTTCATGGACTGGAAACCGCCCGCAGGCTGGTCTGGATTCAGC
Organism: Candidatus Sulfotelmatobacter sp.; assembly: GCA_049512555.1. GTDB lineage: Bacteria > Acidobacteriota > Terriglobia > Terriglobales > Acidobacteriaceae > Sulfotelmatobacter. The sequence goes on from JBEKWZ010000046.1 coordinate 3,695, forward strand.
GCGACCGCTGGCGCTGCGGTACTGCTCATCGCGTTGCTGGCGAGGGCCGGTTTAGCATCGACCGGGCTTCCCGCCGACGTGCGCCTTTCCCTGAATATGCTGGCGTTCGTCACATGGTGGGTGGGAGCATTCATTTTATGTTTTGGCCGTGGCGCCTTCCGGCGTGCGCTCTTTCCTCTTTGTTTTCTGCTCTGGATGGTTCCATTCCCTCAGTTCGTCGTGGACCCGCTGGTGAGCCTGCTGCAGCAAGGCTCGACCGCATCGGCTCACTTGTTTTTCGCCGCCTTCGGCATTCCGGTGGAACAAACGGGAACCCTGCTCGACATCCCGGGATTGACCCTTGAGGTAGCACCCGAGTGCAGCAGCATTCGTTCGAGCATGCTGCTGCTGGTCACGACAATGTTCGTGGCGCAGTGGCTGCTGCTTTCTTTTTGGCGGAAGGCGGTGATGGTGGCGGCCGCAATCCCGCTTACCGTGCTCAAGAACGGATTGCGGATATTCTCCCTCGGGGTGCTGGCCACGAAAGTCGATCCCGGCTTCCTGACCGGCAGATTCCATCGGAAGGGTGGAATCATTTTCTTTCTGATCGCGCTGGTCGGGATATTCCTGCTGCTTTGGATCCTGCGCCGTGGCGAAAATCAAACCACAAGTCCCGCAGCCCAAGCGACCAACTGAACGAACTCTGAATAAACGAATCGTAACGACTCTACCGATTCGCCATGCCAAACGTGACCGCAGCGGCCGATCCCCCAATGTTCATCATGGAAACCGCGCGCTCCATTTTGTGATGCCCGGTCTTATGGAAGAAGTAGCTCAGTCCCATCATTCCCATCGTCTCTCCAGCAAAATTCATTGCTAACCCGGCTGAGCTGTGGCCGAAGACGCCAACTACCGGGTTCAGTTCCTGACCGCCGGCCCGCAGATTGTCGCGGGTCACAACGAAATCGGCAGCGCTGAAGGCGGCAGAGGTGGCGAAGAGGAAGGTGTTCTCGCGGTCCCAAAATCGATGGTCCCCCGGCGCTTCCGGCATCGCCGAGGTTTGCGTCGACTTGATTACAACTGCCGCCGCGGGCGGTTCCATCGAGCGGGGCGGGAGCAGCGCTAGCGAGACTTGTTGCGCCATTCCTGGGCGGCATAGCCCAAGAACCGCCAGCAGAATGGCCGTCTTCGTCCGTTGCCTCAGAAGTGAGCGAATCCAATTCATTGAGATGACCTTAGTAGGGCCTCGGTACTGGCCACTGGTACTAGTACTACCGCAGACGAGGTCCGGCAGGAATGGCCCTTAGGTGCTACTAAGGCATTTAGAATGATTACTTTGTGACATGTCGAGGGTGACCGAAGTGACTCAGCCTGGCGGGAATATTGAATCTAAGTTGTTTGGTTGGCGGGCTTTACCGGGTGCGGAGGGTCAGAGCGCCGCGCATCCTTCTCCGCTCGGGAATCAAGGGAGATCGGACGGAAGTCCCTTTGGACGCCATCCAAACGTGCTAGAAAGTTGGCCGAGGCAGGGTTGGGGCAGGATGGGTTTTCCGGGCACCCCCAGCCTAAGGGGCGCGGATGCCCGGCCTTAACGTCTGTCCTCGGCCCCCTTTTCAACGAGCTCTACGGGACCTGAACCTGCACCGGGGCGGAGGGGCTGCTCTCCATTCCACTCGAGTTCACCGACGTAGCGGCGTAATAGTAAGTCGTGTTTGCGGCTACGGTGCCGTCGGCGTAGGCCGTGTTGCTATCCAGCGCAGGATTGATCTTGGTGTAGGATCCGGTCGAACTTGTACTGCGATAAATGTTATAGCCGACCGCCGACGAACTCTGATTCCAGGACAGATTGACCGTATATGCCGTCGCTGCGCCGATGCCAGTCAGAGATTCGTTCGGCGAGTTCGAGGCTGTACTGGTAAACGAGAGAGAGCCGGATGTGGTCCCGCTGTTCTGCGGCGTGAAGGCCACATTGAACGACATGCTGCTTCCCGAAGGGATCGTCAAGGGGAACGAAGCCCCGGTCAACACAAATTGGGAATTGTTGGTCGAATCGGAAGCAATAGTCACACTTCCGCCCGTGGCGCTCACCGTGATTGGCAAAGTATCGGTCGTTCCCACCGGGACGCTGCTATAGCTCAGCGATGCCGGAGAGATAGATAACTGGCCCACCGCGCTGGTAGTTCCGGTACCAGTAATCGGAACGGTCACCGCGGGGCCGGAAACAAACACGCTGCCGCCATTCAGGCCCGCCGACAGTGGGGTGTAATTGACGGTCAACGCTACACTCTGTTGTCCGCTGAGTTTCAACGGAAACGTCGCACCGCTGATCGAGAACTCACTGCCGAAGATCTGTATGGCCGTGATGGTGACCGCCCAGTGCCGGGCGTTCGTAAGAACGAGGGGCAGGCTGGAGTTACCTCCTACCGGGACTTGGCCAAACGACAGGGTCGACGGTGAGGCCGTTACCGCCTGGCTGTCAACCCCGCTGCCACCGGTCTGCACGCTCACAGTCGAATTGGGACCACTACCGGAGAACTTGATTATTCCACCGGTCCAGCCCGTGGTTGTGGGAGTGAAACTGATGTTGACGTCGACACTCTGGCCCGCGGGCACGACCAGCGGCAAAGCAAGATTGGGCGTGGCGAACGCGGCTTCAGTGACGGAAACCTCGGACAACGTTACACTAGTCAATCCGCCGTTCGTCACCGTGACCAGAAGGTTCTCGGTCTGACCGACGTCGATACTGCCAAATCGCAGCAGCGAAGGTGAAGCCGTCAGTTGTGCAGCCCCTGTGGCCGCATGAGCTGGTGCTAGCGCGAAAACCAGGAGCACGCTGATGATTGGAATGTGGATGAAGAAGACAGAGAGAGGCCGGGTAATGGACTGGGGGAGTCTCATGCCACCCAGTTTGCAGGATTCGCAGTCAGGAGGCCAGATTCCAGGAGGGCAAGCGGCCACGTTCGATGGGCCATGTGGTTTCTGTGAAAAGCACACAAAATTCAAGGTTTGGTCGGCACCTAACGGCATGGTCGAAAATGGAGATCGATTTGTCCTTCTGACCGGCCGTCGGATGGCCTTTCGGAACCTATCGCAAGACCTACGCTGTAGGGCAGACTAACCCTGTCGCCATGAAATAGGCGACAACATAAACTCATATGGGCCACCTCCCCGCTCGTTTGAATGCGCTGCTCATCGTCCTAGCCCTAGGTACACTCGTGGGCTGCCAGGGCTTCAGCTCCGGCAAAACGAACATTAAAACGGATCCTGGCGTTCTCACTGCCGCGCCGACGAGCGTCGCTTTCGCCAACGTGCAGATGGGGACCACGCAGGTTCAATCCGTTGGACTGGCCAATACGGGAGGTTCGAGTCTTACCGTTTCGTCGCTCACGGTCACCGGTTCCGGTTTCAGCACTTCGGGGCTAGTTCTGCCCATGACTTTGGCCGCTGGACAGGGCATCAGTTTTAGCGTGACTTTCGGCCCGCAGTCGACCGGCGACGTGACCGGCAATCTCGCTTTTGCCAACGACGCGTCGGCCACTCCGCTGAGTATTGCCCTTACGGGAACCGGCGTGTCCGCTGGAGGTGGGGGTGGAGGCATTACCGAGAGCCCGACCAGCTTCAATTTCGGAACTGTGCAGGATGGCACCAGTCAGAGCCAGACCGAGACCATCACGAACGCCACCGGCCAAAGCTTTACCATTTCACAAGCCTCTTTTTCAGTGGCCGGTTACAGCACCACCGGACTGACTCTTCCGCTGACCTTGGCGCCGAACCAAAGCGCGACCTTTTCAGTTGTGTTTGCGCCGACCACGGCTGGGGCCGACAACGGTACCCTCGCGCTCACTATAAGCGGGTCGGCATCTGCCCTCGACTTTTCGCTTTCCGGAATCGGAGTGCCGGCGGCAATCCTCACTCCAAGTCCGACGAGCCTCACGTTCACCAACGTCCAGGTTGGGCAGACTCAGAGCCTGACTGAGACCGTGCAAAACACAGGCGGCGAGAATGCGACCATTTCGCAGGTAAAGGCGACGGGCACGGGGTTCAGCGTTTCCGGAATCACCACGCCGGTGACACTCACTCCGGGGCAGAGCACTTCCTTTAGCGTAACCTACGCGCCGACGTCGGCAGGCAGCGCGAGCGGGAGTGTTACGATCACCTCGAATGCCTCGAATCCGTCGCTGAGCGTTGCGTTGACCGGCACTGCGGCAACGGCGGGAGCTCTGACCGGGAACCCGACCAGCTTCAGTTTCGGCAACGTGCAAGACGGCACCAGCCAGAGCCAGACTGAAACCTTGAAGAACACGGGCGGCGAGAATCTGACGATCTCGCAGGCGACGATTTCAGGCGCGGGATTCAGCTACACCGGCCTGACCCTGCCGCTGACATTGACGCCGAATCAGAGCACGACATTCTCAGTAGTGTTCGCGCCGACCACGGCCGGAGCCGTCAGTGGCAGTCTGGCGTTCACGGTCGGCGGATCGACGGCGCTTAGTCTGGCGCTTTCGGGAACGGGAGTGACCCCCGCAACGTTGACCGCGAGTCCGACGAGCCTCACGTTCACCAACGTCACGGTTGGGCAGAGTCAAAGCCAGACTGAGACGGTGAAGAACACGGGCGGAGTGAGTGCGACCATTTCGCAGGTGAATGCTACGGGCACGGGGTTCAGCGTCTCAGGAATCACGACACCGGTAACTTTAACCCCTGGGCAGAGCACTTCGTTCAGCGTAACTTTTGCGCCGACATCGGCGGGCAGCTCGAGTGGAAGTGTCACGATCACCTCCAACGCCTCGAATCCGTCGCTGAGCGTTGCGCTGAGCGGTACCGCGGCGACGGCAGGAGCACTGACCGGCAATCCGACGAGCTTCAGCTTCGGCAATGTGCAGGATGGCACCAGCCAGAGCCAGACTGAAACCTTGAAGAACACAGGCGGCGCAAGTCTCACGATTACACAGGCGACGATTTCAGGCGCGGGATTCAGCTACACCGGCCTGACCTTGCCACTCACTTTGGCGGCGAATCAGAGCAGCACGTTTGGGGTGGTGTTCGCACCGACCACGGCCGGAGCCGTCAGTGGCAGTCTGGCGTTCACGGTCGGCGGATCGACGGCGCTTTCTCTGCCGCTCTCGGGAACTGGAGTGACGCCGGCTACGCTGACCGCAAACCCGACAAGCTTTACATTCACCAACGTCACAGTCAGCCAGAGTCAAAGCCAGACCGAGACGGTGAAGAATACCGGCGGCGAGAACGCAACCATCTCGCAGGTTACGGTTGCAGGCACCGGCTTCAGCATCTCCGGAATTTCTACGCCGCTGACCTTGACTCCGGGCCAGAGCACTTCGTTCAGCGTGACCTTTGCCCCCACGTCCGCGGGCAGCTCGACCGGAAGCGTCATGATCGACTCCAACGCTACCGATCCTGCCCTGAGCGTCGTGCTCAGCGGCACGGCGGTCGCGCAATCTGGAGGCACACTGACGGTCAGCGCGGTGAATGTCGGGAGTGTGGTGGTAGGAACCAGCGGAACGCAAACCGGGACGCTGAGTGTGACCGGAGCGAACGTATCGGTAACCTCAGTGAGCCTAACCGGCAGCAACGCCTCTGAGTTTTCGATCACCGGGCTTACGTTCCCAGTCACAGTGACCTCGACCACGCCAGTTACGTTTACGGTGAAGTTCACGCCCGGTTCGACCGGAGCGGCCTCGGCATCGGCTTCATTCGTGAGCACCGCCGCCAACACGCCCACCGCGGGCGCGGTCAGCGGTACGGGCACTCCTGCTCCCGTCTACTCAGTCAACTTATCGTGGACGGCCAGCACGACCTCCGGCATCACGAGCTACAACGTATATCGCGCCATCTACGCGTCGAACGTTTGCGGGTCGTACACGAACGCCGGCACCACCGCCAGCTCTGTCACGACGTTCACCGACAATGGTCCGCTCACCGACGGGACGACTTATTGCTACGCGACCACTGCCGTGGATGCGAACGGCGAGAGCGGGTACTCCAACATCATCCAAGCCGCGATTCCGGCACCGTAAGCCAGACATCGCCGAAGCCGGCTAGCGAAATGGCCGGCCTTTGACGATGCCCTGGCCTTCGCGGATGGTGACCAGTTGGTCGGCGGCAAGATCGGCGTAGGTCTCGGTTGTGCCTGCCGGCCAGTGAACCTCCACGCTCGCTTTGGTTGCGCCGCCCAGGCCGAAGTGCAGGCGCGGATCGTTCGCGGAAAGAAAGCTCGACTGGCTGGTCACGCATTGCGCCTGTACCTTTCCGCCGTAGCGGGTCAAGACGCGCGCGCCAATCGCGCTGCGATTGCTTTTCGTTCCCTCCAGCCGCACTTTGATCCAATGATTTCCGGCGGGGGCGTCATTGCGTAGCAGGGTGGGCGGTTCGTTGCGGTTCATGATGAGGATGTCGAGGTCGCCATCGTTGTCGAAGTCGCCGAAGGTGCATCCCCGGCTTATGTGGCGTGATGCGATGGCCGGGCCGGCCTCGTCCCCCAGTTCGACGAAGGTTCCATTGCCCTGGTTG
>JBEKWZ010000047.1:0-10171 GCA_049512555.1 Candidatus Sulfotelmatobacter sp.
CCGCCATGGTTGCCCAGATCGACGAACACAGCAGCGAGATGCAGAGACTGCTGAAGCGCGAAGGCCCTAAATATCAATATGGAAACGGATGCCTGTCGGATGGAGTGATTGGCGCGTGGATGGCGCGAATCTACGGGATCGAAACCCCGCTGGCTCGCGAGCATGTTCGCAAGACGCTGCAGGCCATCTTCAAGAACAATTTCAAGACCGACCTCAGCATGCATGCCAATGCGCAGCGTCCCGGCTACGCCATGGGACATGAGCCTGGGTTGCTGTTGTGCAGTTGGCCGCAGGGTGGCAAACCTACGTTGCCTTTTGTTTACTCCGATGAAGTTTGGACGGGAATCGAATACCAGGTCGCCTCGCATCTTATCGCCGAGGGTTTCGTGACCGAGGGGCTGACTATCGTTAAAGCCTTGCGCAGCCGGTACGATGGGCGAAGCCGTAATCCTTGGAACGAGTATGAGTGTGGCAATTATTACGCTCGGGCCATGGCTAGTTATGCTCTGCTGGGTGCGCTGGCTGGGTTCCGTTATTCGGCGGTGAAGCGGACGCTGTGGTTTGGTCCTCAGCTCACGACGAGGCCGTTCAAGACTTTCTTCTCGGCGGCTTCTGGCTTTGGCACAGTTGAACTCGGCAATCAGTCGCTGCGCATTCAATTGCTGGAAGGGACCCTTGCGCTGGAGAAGGCAGTGCTCACCGACGGAGGGCAGACCCGGACTCTGGAATGGAAAACGACCGTCCACGCGGGCGCTCCCGCGATCAAGAACATTTGAAATCGAGCGGCTATCTTAACAATTTCGCGGGTTCTCGAATTGCGTCCGCGAGGTCGCTGAGAAACATTGCTGCGCGAGCGCCGTCGGCAACGCGGTGATCGCACGAGACGGTGAGCGTCATCATGGAACGCACCGCGGCCTGGCCCTGCACCGCCACGACCCGGTCCGCAATGCTGCCGACCGCAAGAATGGCGGCCTGCGGCGGACTGATGATTGCGCTGAACTGATCCACGTGATACATGCCGAGATTGCTGATGGTGAACGTGGCATCGGCGATATCCGCCGGGCGCAACTTGCCGGCCCGCGCACGCTCGGCAATGTCACGCCGTTGGGTCGCGATTTCAGCGAGACTTGCGGTATGCGCGTTGGGAACTACCGCAGCAACCACGCCGTCGTTCACCGCAATCGCGATTCCCATGTTGACGTGATCGTGCAAACGAATTCCCTCGGCGCTCCAGCTCGCATTGAATCGCGGATGCTTCAACAATATGCGGGCCGTGAGTGCCACTAACAGATCAGTATGAGTGATGCGAACTTGATGCGAGCTCTCGATTTGAGCCAGCACGCGGTCGCGATATTCGTTAAGCGCGGTCGCTTCGATTTCGCGGGTTACGAAGAAGTGAGGGACCGTCGTCCAGCTCTGCGTCGTGCGCTCGGCCATGATGCGGCCGAGCGAGCTGGGTACTTCGATCTTTCCAGATTGTTTCTCAGCTGGACTCGATGCGGCAGCTGAGGCGGCCTGCACATCCGATGCGAGAATTTCTCCACCCGGCCCGCTGCCGCGCACGGTTGCGATGTCTATGCCGAGTTCTTTGGCGAGGCGGCGGGCTTTGGGAGAGATCCGTGCGCCGGGCGTCGGCGCAGCGGCGGGTTCGGTTACGGCTGCATGAGAAGCCTCGGGTTTCGCGTGCGATCCCGCCCGCGCAGCTGGCGCAGTCGATTCGGTTTCGGCGGGAATCGCTTCTCCGGGAGAGACGATCCACGCGATGGTCTGCCCGACGGGAATGTCCGCGCCCTCAGCCGCTTTGATTCCCGCGAGAATGCCGTCGGCCGGCGCTTCGACTTCGACCACGGCTTTGTCGGTTTCGATTTCGAGGAGCGGCTCGCCCTTGGTGACGCGATCGCCTTCCTTCTTCCGCCAGGCGAGGAGCTTGCCGGTTTCCTGGGCCATCTCGAGGGCGGGCATTACAACGCTGAAAGCCATGGTCGTTGAAGGGGATCGTTTATCTACGCACTGCGCTTCAGCCCGGAACTCCTACCCGCTCGGTTTTCGCGCTGGTCTCGATCATCTCGAGCACCCGTTCGCTGGGCGAAGCTTCGGATTCTCTTGTGGTCGGCAGCGGGCCGTTCACCGTGTAATAGTGCGCGCCGGCGACCAGAAGTTGCTCGGCAGGGAAGCGCGTGATGACTTCGTGCCCCGTGGCCGTGACCACGATTTCTTCTTCAATGCGCGCCGCGCTCCAGCCGTCGGTCGAGGGCCAGAAGGTTTCGAGGGCAAACACCATGCCGGGTTTAATTTCCACCGGATGCTCGAACGAAACCAGGCGGCTGATGACGGGCTTCTCCCAGATGGCAAGGCCAATGCCGTGGCCGTACTGCAGCGCGAACGCAGCTTCTTCGTTGGGGAAGCCGAAGTCAGTGGCCTTCGGCCAAACGGCAGCAATCTCGGCTGTCGTGCGACCCGGCCGCACCAGTTCAATCGCTGCGTCGAGATAGTCGCGACAGCGCTTGTAGGCGTCGACCATGGCATGCGACGCGTAGCCAACGGTGAAGCAGCGGTAGTAGCAGGTGCGGTATCCCATATAGGAATGTAGGATGTCGTAATATACGGGATCGCCGGGCCGCAGCACGCGATCGGAAAACACGTGCGGATGGGGATTGCAGCGCTCGCCGGAAATCGCGTTCACCGCTTCAACGTATTCCGAGCCGAGATCGTACAGAACTTTGCTGACCAGACCGACGGCTTCGTTTTCGCGCAGGCCTGGTTTCATGGCGCGGTAAAGCTCGTCGTAAGCGGCGTCGACCATCATGGCCGAAGTATTGAGCAGGGAGATTTCGTCCTGCGTTTTGATGACGCGGGCCTCGGACATGAGCGCCTGGCCGTCGACCACTTCAATGCCTTCCTTCTGAAGTGCAAACAGCACAGGCAGTTCGATGATGTCGATGCCCACCGGCTCTTTGTGTAGGCCGCGCATTTCGAGCTCGACGCGAATCTTCTTGGCGACGTCCTCCGCGCGTCCCATCTGGGGCGTCATCGCGCCGCGCAGCATCGAAATTCCGGAGTGCGAACGGCCGTCGAGCCACGGGCAATTCAGCTGATGATGCCGGGCGGCCGATCCGAAGTCCCACAGGATGGGCTCGTCATTTTGCGGCAGCAGGGTGAAGCGATTGGCTTTGTCCTGCGCCCACGTGCCGATGTGCGTCGACGTGAGGTAGCGCACGTTATTCATGTCGAAGCAGAGCAACGATCCCATCGACGATTGCTTGAGCAGGTCCTTCGCTTTTTGCAGACGCTCGCGGCGGAGACGATCGAAGTCGATCCGGTTCTCCCAGTCGACGGCCATGGTTCCGTGAGTCTTGAGTCCCATAAAAATCTCCTTCGTAGAGACGTTGCTTGCAACGTCTTGCCGACGGCGCCTCGAAAACCGCGGCTTTACTTGTGCTGCCGGCAGAGACGTAGCAAGCTACGTCTCTACGATTTGTTGCACAACTGCCGCGCCGCTTCTGAAACGGTTTCTTCCGTCGGCACCGTTACATCTTCCAGTGGCGGAGAGAACGGAATCGGCACGTGCATCGCGCCCATGCGTTTCACCGGCGCGTCGAGATCGTAGAATGCGCCTTCGGCGATCACCGCCGCGAGTTCGGCGGTTACTCCATAGCGCCCGTAGCCTTCGTCGAGCACGATCACGCGCGAGGTTTTCTTCGCCGAATCAATGATAGTCTTTTCATCCAGCGGCCAGGTGGTGCGTGGATCGACCACTTCGGCGCTGATGCCTTCTTTTTCCCGCATATTCGCCGCACCCAGCGCGACCTGTACCATGCTGCTGGTCGCGACCAGAGTGATGTCGTCGCCCTTGCGCTTCACGTCCGCCACGCCCAGGGGAATCGTGTAATCCTCAGCGGGAACCGGGCCTTTCAGCTTGTACATCATTTTGTCTTCGAAGAAAATGACGGGGTTCTCGTCGCGGATGGCGGTCTTCAGCAAACCTTTCGCATCATACGGCGTTGACGGCAGAACAACTTTCAATCCGGGAACGTGGCTGAACCAGGCGTGCAGCGACTGCGAATGCTGCGCCGCCGAGCGTCGTGTGGCGCCCAACGTTGTGCGCATCACCATGGGAACGCGCCAGTGGCCGCCCGACATGTAGTGAGCTTTGGCGGCCTGATTGACCATCTGATCCATGGTCAGCGTGAGGAAATCGCCGAACATTATGTCGACCACGGGGCGCAGGCCAGTCATGGCTGCGCCGACGCCGACTCCGGTAAACCCGGCTTCGGAGATTGGCGTGTCGACGACGCGCTCGGCACCGAATTCTTCCACCAGGCCCGAGAGCACTTTGAACGGCGTCCCGGCCTCGGCCACGTCTTCGCCAAAGATGCAGACGCGCTCGTCGCGGCGCATTTCTTCGGCGAGTGCTTCGCGCACCGCTTGGGCGAATGTGAGTTCACGCTCAGACATAGAAGTTTTCAGGCATAAGCTTTTTCACGCATAAACATCCTGCTCGACCTGGTCGATGCTGGGATAGGGCGCGGCGATGGCAAACTTCACTGCGGCTTCCATCTCGACGCGCGCGTCCGATGTGATGTGATCGAGCGCAGCCGCACCCGCGTGTCCCTGCGTGAGCAGCCAGTTGGAATGCAGTTTGATCGGATCCCGCTCCGTCTTCCAGTGCTGCTCTTCCTGCTTGGAGCGGTAGTATTCGCGGTTGATGTCGCCCACGTGATGGCCGCTGTACCGATAAGTGTCGGCCTGCAAAAATGCAGGCCCTTCGCCTGCGCGCGCACGGTTGACGAGTCGGGTCGCGACTTCGTTCACCGCGCACACGTCCTGCCCGTCGACGAGTGCGGACTCAAGACCAAAAGCTGCGGCACGGCCGAGAATGGTTCCAGCCGTCGTTTCCGAGAAGTGGGTGTACTCGTTGTAGAGATTGTTTTCGCAGACGTAGATCACCGGGAGCTTCCAAAGCTGGGCCAGGTTCATCACTTCATAAAGCGATCCCTGACCGAGAGCGCCTTCGCCGAAAAAGCAGACGGCCACGCGTCCATTCCCTAAACGCTTTGAGGCAAAAGCCGCGCCGGTGGCGATTCCCACGCTGCCGCCAACAATCGCGTTGGCGCCCAGGTTTCCGGTCGCGGGATCGGCAATGTGCATCGATCCACCTTTGCCCCGGCAGTAGCCCGCTTCTTTCCCCAGCAGCTCGGCGAACATGCGGTCGGGGGAAGCGCCCTTGGCCAGGCAGTGTCCGTGGCCGCGGTGCGTGCTGGTGATGTAGTCGTCGATGTTGAGCGCTTCGCAAATGCCCACCGCGACGGCCTCTTGGCCGCTGTATAGATGGGCCAGGCCTGGCATCAGCGCGCGCGTGTAGAGTTCATTCACCTGCTCTTCAAACAGGCGTATCCGTACCATCTGGCGGTAGGCGCGCAGCCATCTGTTTTCAGCCGCTGCTTCATGACCCGCTTCCGGCTTGGAAGTAGTGGTAGTCACTTCTTCGGCCCTCCTGCGGTGACGGGCGTGGTCACGCCAGACATGGCGGCCAGCACGTCGAACATGCAGGCAAAATCGTATTTCGTCCAGCCCATACCACGGGCCGCCGTCAGAAACTCGTTGCTCACGGCCGTCGTCGGCAGCGGCACGTCGAGCTGCCGGCCCAGTTCCATCGCCAGCACCATATCTTTCTGCATCATGTTCACGTCGAACCAGGCTTCTTCCGGTTGGTGCAGCACGAACGGACCGCGGTACTTGATCATGGGCGAGGCGACCGCGCTGTTGACCAGCACATCGACGGCAACTTCGCGCGCAATGCCGCTTTTCTCGGCCAGCAACACGCCTTCGGAAAACGCCAGCATCTGCACCGCAAGACTGAGATTGATGGCGATTTTCATGGAGAGCGCAAGCCCGTTGTCGCCTACGTAGCTGACCTTGGGGCCGATATCGAGCAGCAATGCTTTAATCTTTTCGAATGTCTCTTTCCGGCCGCCGACCATCACCGACAACTTTCCTTCCTGCAGCGTGATCACGCTCCCGGAAACCGGCGAATCGACCATGTCGGCGCCCGCGGCGCGTACTTTTGCGGCCAGTGCGCGGCTTACCGTCGGACTCACGGTGCTCATGTCGATGAAAATCTTGCCGGCACTCAGTCCGGCCAGCAGACCGTCCGGACCTTCCGTGATGGAAGCAATCGCCGCGGCGTTAGTGACCATGGCGAAGGTGTAGTCCGATGCACTCGCGACCGCGCGCGGAGAGTCGGCCCACTGCATGCCCTTTTCCACCAGCCACTGCGCCTTCGTCCGTGTGCGGTTGTAGCCGGTCACCGCGTGACCTTTGCTCAGCAGCCGGTTCACCATCTGGCTGCCCATCACGCCCAAACCGACAAATCCGACTTTCGCCATTCTGCATTCCTTCGCGGCCAAAGCCGCTCAGTCCGGGTTTGCGGTGTAGCGAAAGCCACACCCTTTTAAAACGCTCCGAAATCGTTTCCAATCAAAACGCGCGAACCTGTGCAATGCGTACCCGCCGTGATCTTCGTTAGTTGGTTCTGTGCTTGCCAGAAGTGCGTTTCGTGGTGGGCGAACCACTGTCGTCTCGCACTTGATCGAGATGCGCTCGCATGGCATCGCGCGCCTTCTCGGCATCGTGGTGCTCGACCGCGTCGAGAATTCTCTTGTGATGAACTTGCCCGCGCTCGGGGCCGCCGGGGACTTTGAAAATTCTCAGCCGCTGCTCCCGCAGAAGGGCAACGATGGAATCGAGCAGCGAAAGGATGATCGGATTGTTCGCCCCCTCGGCCAGCGCCAGATGAAAATCGAGATCGGCTTCGATGTAGGCTTCCGGATCCTGGCCGGCCCGGTCCATCGTGGCTACTGCCTCACGCATGGTTGCCAGTTCCGGTTCCTGAATGTGCTCGGCCGCCAGCGCCGCAATCTCCGGCTCGAGAATTGCCCGCACCTCCGCCAGATGAGTAGAGCCCTCCGGCTGACCAATCTTGACCATGAGATCAAACGACTGGCGAACCGCCTGCGTCGTGCCGTCGGTGATGAAAGTGCCGCGGCCTGAGTAGGCTTCGACCAACCCCTTTTCGCGTAGAGCCTTCACGGCTTCGCGCACGGCGGTGCGACTCACGCCGAAGCGCTGGGCCAGTTCGCGCTCCGCCGGCAGTTGGTCTCCCGCCTTCAGAGTGCCTTTTACGATCGACTCTTCAATCTGTTGAACGATTTGCTCGTAGAGTCGCGACGTCCGAATGAGTTTGTACACAACTTCGCCCCCCGCACTTGGTGACGCGCAGCCGGGTAGACCGACTATGGTCCGGCTACTATACCGCATATCCACAGGGCGTTGACGCGTTTGTTGAGCGAAGGACATCGGCCAGGCAAAAGGTATAGTGGTATGACCACAAGCAGCCTACTATAGTGGGCGCAGCAATGCAATCCCTGCCGTCCGCTTCCCCAAGTCCGCCGAAGATTCCGGGTTACCGTCTTAACAACTCCCCTTCCAAGCTGTGGCCGGTGTAACCTCTCTCCCAGCTTCCATCCAAAATTTGAATATGCTTGACACTGTTTCTCCGATAGTGGTATGGCTGTCGGACCAGAATTACGGAGGAGCCATCTATGCTATCCCGCGCGGTCAGAGCCGCTATGTCGCCCGACGTTCGGATGACTGCAGCTTTCCAGTGGATATTCGGCGCTTTCATGCTGTTCCTGCTCGCCGCCTCTGCTGTGGCCCAGAGCACTGCGGGCCGCATTCTCGGCACGGTGAGCGACCAGAGCGGAGCCGCGGTCGCAGGCGCCGCGGTGGTGGTCACCGACGTCCAGCGCGGTACCTCGCGCACGCTGACCACGGATGATTCCGGCGAATATGTAGCCCCCGAACTGCTGCCGGGCAACTACAAGATCCGCGTGGAGGCGAAGGGCTTCAAGGCGAGCGAGCGCCCCAACATCGGCGTTGAGGTTGCCACGGATGTGCGCGCCGACTTCACGCTGCAGCCTGGGCAGGTTTCGCAGGTGGTCGTCGTCGAAGAAGCAGTTCCGCTCGTCAATACAACGTCCTCAACGCTGGGCGGCACGCTCAGCAACCAGGAAATCAACGACCTGCCGCTCAGCGGGCGCAACTACGAGAATCTTCTGCAACTGCGGCCGGGCGTGATCCGCTATCCCGGCGGCGGATTCTCGACTACCAGCGCCAACGGACTGCGCGCCGAAGACAACGGTTATTACATCGAGGGTCTGTTCGATAGCGAACCCTACTCCGGGCAATCCATCGTGAACGGTGCGGGTATCGCGGGAGATTCGGCAACGATTCTTCCCATCGAAGCGATTCAGGAATTCAACCTGCAGCAGAATCCGCCCGCGGAATATGGGTACAAACCGGGAGCCGTGGTGAACGTGGGCTTGAAGTCCGGCACGAACAAGGTGCACGGCTCGGCGTTTGGTTTCGGCCGCGACGGGGCGCTGGATGCACGGAACTTCTTCAACGACGCACCCAATCCAAAATTAACCCGGACTCTGGAGCAGTTCGGCGGAAGCATCGGCGGAGCGTTCGTCAAGGACAAGGCATTTTTCTTTGGCGCGTATGAAGGCCAGCGTTACAACGTGGGCAACTCCTACGGGGGAATCACCAGTCCCTCGATGGTTCCCATGACCCTAGCTCCGACCGCGGCGCCGGACTGCACTTCTCTCGGACCTACCGTCGATTGCGCCGATAGCATTCCCAATGCGATTGCCGACCTGCAGGCCTCTGGCGTCGCGGTTGATGCGGCGAGTTTGAACATTGCAGGATGCACGCTTTCCGGAGCCACAGTCACTTGCAACGGCTCGGGATTTCCTCTGAACAACGCCCCCAGCACTAGTATCACTAACGGATTTAACAACGTGGTGCACGTCGACAACGCGGTCGGCAAAGTGGACTACCGGCTGAGCGATAAGCACTCGATCAGCGGGTCGTATTTTTTCGGCAACAATTCTGGAACGGTCGAAGACTTTCCTGAGCTGCAGCAGAAGTGGCTCTCCGATATTCACACTCGCGCGCAAGTGGTGGGGGGCAACTGGATTTGGACCCCGAGTTCGCGATGGGTTAATGAGGTTCGCGCCGGGTATAACCGGTTGTACCAGCCGACGTTGCCCGGCGATCTCGACGCTCCGGCCTCGTCGTACGGGCTGAATACCGGAGTTAGCGGACCCAACACGGGAGGCTTGCCGCGCATCGGGTTTGGCGGTTACTTCTTCCCCGGGCTGGGCGGTTTCAAATGGCCAAAGTTCCAGGGGCCCGATTCGATCACGCAATTCGTCGATCAAGTCACTTACACCATGGGCAAGCACTCCATGAAGTTCGGCGGCGATCTGCACTACAACAAAGTGACGAACGCAGCTTACGGCAACGCGCGCGGCAGCATCACTTTCCTGGGCGGAGTGGCGACAGCCGTCTCCACACAGTTGGAGGATTTTTTTGCGGGCTTGCCCTTCAAGTCGTCGGTTGAGGTGGGGAACCCGACTCTGCACCTGCACAACTGGGCGTATGCGGGCTTTTTCCAGGATGACTGGCGCGCCACCAGGAATCTGACCATCAACTTTGGAGTTCGCTACGAGTTCAGCAGCGTTCCGCAGGAAGCCAACAATCTGTTGGGAAATTTTGATCCTAACGTGGGCATGGTGCAGGTGGGCCACGGCATCAGCAGCCTTTATAACCCATATCACAAGAGCTTTGGACCGCGGGGCGGCTTTGCGTGGGACATTCTCGGCAACGGGCGGACGGTGCTGCGCGGCGGCGGGGGACTGATGTATGAAACCGTGAACTGGCAGTCATTCGTCGCATTTAACAATGCCTTCGGACCGGGCAGCGTTCCGACCGGTGCGCCGATCGACGCCGGGGGTGACACGTCGGGGGGAACGATTACCACGGGAAATGCCACCATCAAGAATTTCCTGGCCCCTGCTCCCTGGGATACTGCGGGCACCCCTCTGTATGGCGGGGGCACCATCAATTGCTTCCTGAGCCCATGCCCGATCATGACCGTGGATCGCAATCTGACCACGCCCTATGTTTGGAACTGGACTTTGAACTTGCAGCACGCCTTCACCCAGAACGTGTCGATGGAAGTCGCATACGTGGGCAACCGCGGCACGAATCTGACGGGCATTCGCGACATCAACCAGCCGCCCGTGGGCTCGGGGTGGGGGAGTGG
>JBEKWZ010000048.1:0-10110 GCA_049512555.1 Candidatus Sulfotelmatobacter sp.
CGCGTTCGTAAGGCACGCTGAGCCCCACAGCCGCGTCTTCGACTCCGGGGATCTGTTGCATGGCGGCCACGCTACGCTCGATCAAACCATGAAATGCAGCCGCATCGCGATAGCGCGCGTCATCCAGCGAAAGTTTCGCCGTCATCACGTTGCTGGCATCAAATCCGGGCGGCAGCGTCTCCAGGTAGACGAGGCTGCGCACCAGCAGACCCGCCGCCGCTACCAGCACCACCGTCAACGCAACTTCACCGCCGATCAGCAATTGCCGCAGACGGCTCGAACCTCGAGCCACGGAATGACTGCTCACCGCCATCGACGATCGCAGATCGACGCTCCGCACCTGCAACGCCGGCAGTGCACCAAACAGCAAGCTGGTAAGCAGTGAGGTTGCGAAGGTGAAGGCCAGAACACGAAAGTCCATCCCTACACCGCTGAGCGGAATCATGGAGTCCGGCAGGAATCCGGGCAACGATGCCAGAATGCCGCGAGCCAGCGCCAGCCCAATTACCGCGCCCACCAGTGCCAGCACAAAGTTTTCCACCCAAAGTTGGCGCAGAACCGTCCAGCGGCTGGCCCCAAGAGCGAGGCGCGTCGCAATCTCGGGCGCGCGCCGCGCAATGCGAACCAGAGTAAGCCCGGCGAGATTCGCGCATGCAATGAGCAGAATCAAGCTGACCGCCAGCATCAGTCCGATGACTGGCTCGCGCACGCCGCTATCCAGGTTGCGGGCCTGCGCCAGCGGCATCGGATAGAACCATTCGCGGTCTTTGGAGGTAGCGACCGCGTCAAACGACGGACGGCGCAGGTGCGCCAGTTGCGCCGAAACTTGCTGCCACGTCGCTCCCGGCACCAGCCGGAGGAGGATCTCACAATTGTCCCCACCGCATTCTCCACTCTGGTGCGGTTGCAGCGGCGTCCACAGATCGGCCAGGCCGGTGGGTTGCGCCCGCTCTGCCAGCACTCCGACGACGGTATGCGGCTCCCCTTTAAGAATGACTTGTTTCCCCAGCGCCTGCGGATCACCTTGAAACACAGACCGCCAGAGCGCGTAACTCAGAATCACGGCATTCGGCCCGTTGGGCCGATCTTCTTCGTCGGTAAAACCGCGGCCCAAGAAAGGCGGGATGCCCAGCACATCGAAATAATGCGCCGAGACTCGCATATTCTGGACGTAGCGAACGTTTGTGGCCGATCCCGAACCGGCCTGCAGGTTGACTCCGCTCGTTCCTCCGAACGACGCGACTTGCACCGCCGGCACAGCACCCCGCAGCATCTCCCAGGTTTCCCCGTCCTGACTAGTATTGTCGTTCTGCACGAACTGCCCTGACCTCGGTGAAATGCCTTCCTGATGCAGCATCAGCACCGCCAGCCGGTCCGGCTCCGGGTAAGGCAGCGGGCGCAAAAGAAAGCCATTGAGCAAGCTGAAAACCGCCGTGTTGACCCCCACGCCCAATGCCAGCGTAAACGTGACCGCCAGGCTGAACCCGGGGTTCTTGTACAGCTGTCGCACCGCCAGTCGCAGATCCTGAATGATCATGGCTACGCGCACCTCACCCTGAGAGGTCGAGAAAGCATTTGCTTGGCCAAAGCTCAACTGGAGCATCTGCCTGAGATGAAACTGGTTCGGATCGGCGCGCGCCAGGGCAGGCAGGTTCCACTGTCCGTTCCCAGAATCCGTTGTCCGGGATTGGACAGGACGCAGGGTATTGCGCTGACCAGGATCATGCAGCAGATTCCCTGGCATCGAAAGCCACAGGGCTAACGATCAGGCCGGTGGAATGTCGATCTTCAGTACGCCGGCGTCAGTCCGACCTTGTTTACGATCGCACGATACCGTTCGTCAGAATGCAGGAAGTCGAAGATGGGCTCGGTCTGAATAGTGATCAGAGACGGCGAATGTTCGCGGTAGGCGGCTTCGAGATACTGGAGCGTCTCTTCTTTATCCCGCGTGAGGGCGACGTTCTGAGCAATTTCCCAAGGGGAGACGTATTCTTTGCGTGACCGAGCTTTGGTGACAGTGGCTTCCCACTGCGCCACCGCTTTCTGGCCTCCTTTTGCATACGCCCGGCGCGCGGCGGCCAGGGCTTCGGCATTGTGGTCCAGTTCGAACTGTCTTTCCAACTCCTGCTCGGATTCCTTTGCCATGCCCTTCAACTGATAGGCCAAGGCCAGAAGATGGAGCACGAAGGTGGCGTTCGGTCGAGCTACGGACTGCATGCGCAGCTCGCTGATGCCGGCGTCGAACTGGCGCAACTGGATGTAGCACTTACCCAGGCCCCAGGGGCGGGCAAAGGGATCGAGTTCGGTGGCGCGTTTTTCTTCCTGCAAAGCTTCGTCGGGGCGATTTAGCGCAAGAAGAATGTAGTGGCGCAGGTAGTGGGACTCGGCGTAATTGGGATTCAGTTCGATGGCCTGACGGAGCTCGGCGTCGGCGTGGAGCGGGTCCCAGTTCCACAGATACCAGGCCCCCAGGGAGAGGTGGGCCTCGGCCAGCGAATCGTCGAGTTCCACGGCTTTGCGCGCCGCGTCTCCGGCTTTCGCGAGACTCTCCCGCGGCGGAACGTCACCCAACGATTGAAGGGCGTAGGTATCGGAAAGACCAGCCCAGGCGGCTGCATAGTCGGGCTGCAGCCGAATCGCTTTTTCGAAATAAGGCAGGGTTTGCGCAGTGTCAAAGGTGAACCAGAAATAGCGGCCGTGCAGATAGGCGTCGTGGGCCTCGGGACTGATGTAGCGCGGTTGGGGCGCAGGCGAGGTCGCGGCTTTTACTTCTTTCGCTACGATCTGAGAGAGTTCTTCGGGAAGCGAGAGTGCCTGAGTCTCGTCGCGATTGTAGCTCTGGGCCCAGACGTGCGTGTCAGTCGGAGCATAGATCAGCTGCACCGTCATGTGGACCCGATTTGCGGAACGCTCGACCGAGCCTTCGAGGATGCCATCGACGCCAAGCTCGTGAGCGATGTCGCGGACCGGACGATTCACTCCTTTGTATTGCATTGCCGACGTGCGCGAGACCACGCGGAGGTTACGGTTCTTGGCTAGCGCGGTAATCAGTTCGTCGGTCATGCCGTCGGCGAAATACTCCTGCGAGGAATCGCCGGAGAGATTGGCCAGCGGAAGCACGGCGATGGAGTGGATCTGAGCCGCTTGGGTGCTGGGGAAGAGGCGGGTGCGGAATTGGAAGGCGAGGACGAAGGTTAGGGTTAAGGCGAGCGTGATACCTACTTTGATTTTGGTGGAGGGAGGGTTTTTGGCCGCACTTGCCGAGGGGCTTGGGGGCGGTAATTCCCCGCCGCCGGACTCTTCGACTTCGCTCAGGGTAGGTTTACGAAGGGCCGGTCGCGACAAGGGCTGCGGCGCTGCCGTTGCCGCTTGAAGGGCGTGACCGTTTCTTTCGGCGACGAAACGATAGCCTTTGCCGGTGACCGTCTGCACAAAGCGTGGCCACTCGGGATCATCCCGCAGGGCTCGCCGGATCTTTCGAATCGCAGTATTGATGCCGTGTTCGGTATCGACGAAAACATCTTTGCCCCAGAGCCGGTCAACTATCTCCTGGCGGGTCACCACCTGCCCATCTTTTTCCAGCAGCAAGATGAGCAATTCCATGGGGATGCGTTCAAGCTTCAGCGGGCGATCATGACATCGCAGTTCAAAACGAGAGCTATCGAGATCAAAATCGCCGAACTTGTAGGTGGGCGCGGGCACAGAAACTCCAATGATTCGGCTAGGAACTATAGCATTGAACCGCAAACAGAGGAGTAACAACCTGCCAAATCAGCACCTTACACCTTACACCTTCACCTTTCTTCACCTAAATTCACCCCCCAGTCATTGCCTGATCCCGCCATTTCGGTCAGGATTCGATCCCGCAGCCGCGAGCGTTTAACGCGGCGCGATTGTTCGAAGGAGATTACATGAAATCAGCATCTGGCAAATTCACTCTGGCCCTGGGAATTATCCTGGTGGGGACGCTTCTCACAACCCAGGCTTTCGCAGCCTGCGGCGACCAAGCTAAGTCCAAACCCGGCGCAACTTTGTCGCGCCAATCATGGTCACCCGGATCAGGGAATGGGACGTCCGGTTCTTTGTTGCCTATCTCCGACAACTCCTCCGACGATCCTATCGTGGGCATGTGGCACGTGACCTTCACCGCCGAAGGCAACAGCGGCGGCCCACCGGATAACACTCCGATCGACAACGCCATCGTCGTCTGGCATAGCGACCGAACGGAAATTATGAATTCCGGGCGGCCTCCGCAAGATGGCGATTTCTGCCTGGGCGTCTGGAAAAAGGTAGACAAGCGCAAATACAAGGTCAATCACTTCGCCTGGGGAGGCAACGACACTACCGACGCCCCCAGCGGCATCGGCAACCCGCAGGGCCCGACTCGTATCACTGAAGAGATCACGCTGAGTTCGGACGGAAACCACTATGTCGGAAGTTTTACGCTCGATGCCACCGATACGTCGGGGAACCCAACGGCCCACATCGTCGGGGCGATCGCAGGAACTCGCATCACCATGGATACGACGGTGCAGGATTTGCTCTGAAGAATGACTGATTCAAAGTTGGCAGGGTGGCGGGAATCGAACGCCTGCCGCCCTGTCTCGTTTCGTCACATTCCCGGAGCCAACAATTTTCCTTGCATGGCACAATCTCGCGCCTCCCGTTTGACCGTTCTTTTCTCCCGCCTGTACCATCAGAACTTACTCCCCCGCTGGCGGATTCCCTGTGCCGAATCCTGTCATCGCTCACAAAGATGCCTCACGAACTGCCCAAAGCCTACGAGCCGGGCGCGATTGAAACGCGCTGGGCCGACTATTGGATCAAAGAAAAACTATTCTCTGTGCCCACCCCGCCGGCAGGTGAGACTCGGCCCGTGTTCACGCTGCTGCTGCCTCCGCCCAACGTAACCGGGCAACTGCACATGGGCCACATGTTCGGCCAGACGCAAATGGATATCGTCGCGCGCTGGCATCGCATGCGCGGCTTCATCACGCTGTGGCTGCCCGGCACCGATCACGCCGGCATCGCCACGCAGATGATGGTCGAGCGCGATCTCGCCAAAGAAGGCAAAACGCGCCGCGAACTCGGCCGCGAAAAATTTATTGAACGCGTCTGGGAATGGAAAAAGCTCTATGGCGGTGCGATTCTCAACCAGATGAAGCGCCTCGGCGCCTCGGTCGACTGGGACCGGGAGTACTTCACCATGGACGACGATCTTTCGCACGCGGTGCGCGAGGTGTTCGTCCGTCTCTATGAAGAAGGTCTGATCTATCGCGGGAAATACATTGTGAACTGGTGCCCGTGGCACGAGACCGCGATCTCCGATCTCGAAGTGAAGCACGAGGACGTGGCCGGAAAGCTGTGGGAGATTCGTTACCCAGTCATCGGCACGAACCAATTCATCACCGTTGCAACCACGCGTCCGGAGACGATGCTGGGCGATACCGCGGTCGCGGTAAACGCCAAAGATGAACGCTACACGCATCTGCACGGCAAGAAAGTTTTGCTGCCGCTGATGGATCGGGAGATTCCCATCATCACCGACGAACTCGCGCAGCCGGAGTTTGGCACCGGCGCGGTGAAAGTGACTCCCGCGCACGATCCCAACGATTTTCAAGCCGGCCTGCGCCACAACCTGCCGCAGATCGATGTGCTGGACGAGCACGCGCACATGAACCAGAACGCCGGCCCCTACGCCGGTCTCGACCGGTTCGAAGCTCGCAAGCGCGTGCTGGCCGATCTGCAGGAGCAGGGATTTCTGGTCGGCGAGAAAGATCACACGCTCTCGATCGGCAAGTGCGAACGCTGCGGAAACATCGTCGAGCCGCGGCTGTCGGAGCAATGGTTCATCAAGGTCAAGCCCCTGGCCGATCGCGCCATCGAGGCGGTCGACAGCGGCGAGATCACGATCGTCCCCGACAATCACCGCACCATCTATTTGAATTGGATGAACAACATCCACGACTGGTGCGTGTCGCGGCAGTTGTGGTGGGGGCATCGCATTCCGGCGTGGACGTGTAGTAATGATGCATGTAAGGAAGTGATCGTAGCCCGCGAAGCGCCGGCGAAATGCACAAAGTGCGGCGGCGCCAAGCTTGAACAAGTTCCCGACGTGCTCGACACCTGGTTTTCGTCCGGCCTGCTTCCGTTCACCACTCTCGGCTGGCCACAGAAAACGCGCGACCAGGAAGTGTTTTATCCCACGACCCTGCTGATCACCGCCTACGAAATTCTGTTTTTCTGGGTGGCACGCATGATCATGTTCGGCTGCCACTTCATGCAAGGCCACGACCAAGATCTCGCGATCAAAAAAGCCAGCGGCTGGGGCGACAAGAAAGACGACAGTGTGCCCTTCCGCCAGGTTTACATACATTCCCTGGTGCGCGATGCCGACCGTCAGAAAATGTCGAAGGTCAAGGGAAACGTAATCAATCCGCTCGAAGTCATCGACCGCTTCGGCACCGACGCCACGCGCTTCACTCTCGCGGCCATGGCCGCGCCCGGCACCGATATCGCCTTCAACGAGAGCCGTACCGAAGGCTACCGCGCTTTCGCCAACAAAATCTGGAACGCCGCCCGCTTCATGTTCATGAACGTGGACAGAATCGAACCGGGCCTGCGCCCGGCGACTGCTCATGTGGCCGCCACCGCTGGTGTGGGCGCGGGCGACTCGCCCGCGCAGCCTGGTGGCGTCGACGGATTCCAGGCGTCACTTCTCGAAGACCGCTGGATTCTATCTCGCTTCAACCGCGTGACGGCCGAGGTGAACAACGCCCTCGCCACGTATCGCTTCCACGAGGCCGCCAACCGCATCTACGACTTTTTCTGGGGAGAATTCTGCGACTGGTATCTGGAGCTGATCAAGCCGCGCCTGAACGTCGACGAAGGTGCCGACAAAACCACGGCGCAGGCCGCGTGCGCGAATCTGGTCAACCTGTTCGATGCCTCGCTGCGCCTTCTACATCCCGTGATGCCGTTCATCACGGAAGAAATCTGGCAGGCTATGTACGAAGGCCAGCCTCCAGTGAAGTCGATTGCACTGGCAGAATATCCGCAGTCGAGTGCGGCGCAGTTTGATCTCGCGGCCGAAACTGAGATGGCCATCCTGCAAGACCTCATCGTCAGCGTGCGCAACCTGCGAGCAGAACTGAAAGTCGAACCCAAGGTGAAGGTTCCGATTGAAGTCTTCGCGCACGAGCCCGGCATTCGCAGGATGATCGAGCAAAACCACGGCGCAGTCGAACGCTTGGGAAATGTCGAGAAGATCACGTTTGTCGAAACTTCCCTCGCCAATCGCGCCGGCGCCCGCGGCACCGCGCGTTTCGATGTGCACGTAATCTACGAACGCAAAATCGACGTAGCCGCCGAATGCGAGCGCCTGAAAAAAGAACTGGAGAAGATCGAAAAAGAGTTGGCCAACAACCAGAAGCAACTCGGGAACGAACAATTCCTCGCCAAGGCTCCAGAGAAAGTCGTCGAAGGCCTGCGCAGGCGTGGTCAGGAACTCCTCGTCCTGCAGGAAAAAACAAAGAGTAAGCTAAAAGAATTAGGCTGCCCGTAGTCGTGGAGACGTAGCTTGCTACGTCTTGACGGCAGCGGACCAGATGATGGTGAGAGAGACGTTGCAAGCAACGTCTCTACGAGTGGAGGGTTCGTACTGGCAACTGACCACTGGCAATTGCCAACTGTTTTATGGACTGGAATTCACGACGCCTGACCGCGATTCTCGAGAACGCGTTGCTCGAAGACCGGGCAACGCGCGACGCCACCAGCTACGCCTGCATCGATCCCAACCAGCTTGCTTTCGCGACCATCATGGCCAAGCAGGATTGCATCCTCGCCGGAGTCGGCTGCGTAGCACGGATTCTCGACGTTTACGCCGCGCTCGATGGCGCCGTCACCGCTCACTACGAGGTCACGACGCATCCGGAAATTTTCGATGGCGTGCGCCTGCGTGCTGGACAGTCCATCGCCGTCGTCCGCCACAACGCGCGCGTGATTCTCTCCTGCGAGCGGGTCATCCTCAATTTTCTGCAGCGCATGAGCGGCATCGCCACACTTACGCGTAAATTCGTCGAAGCTGTGTCAGGCACCAAAGCGCGCATCCTCGAC
This sequence comes from Candidatus Sulfotelmatobacter sp., assembly GCA_049512555.1. Taxonomy (GTDB): domain Bacteria; phylum Acidobacteriota; class Terriglobia; order Terriglobales; family Acidobacteriaceae; genus Sulfotelmatobacter. The sequence continues at coordinate 8,116 of JBEKWZ010000048.1, forward strand.
ACGCGCAAGACCGCGCCCGGCCTGCGCGTGATCGACAAAAATGCCGTCCGCTGCGGCGGCGGGCAAAATCACCGGCTCGATCTCTCCGACGGCGTGCTCATCAAGAACAACCACATCGCGCTGGCCGGTGGGATTGTTCCGGCACTTGAGCGCGCGGTCCGGAACCGCCGCGGCTCGCAAATCATCGAAGTCGAAGTGCGTTCGCTCGACGAATTGGAGCTGGCGCTAGCTCACGGCGGCGAAGCCATCCTGCTCGACAACATGTCAGTCGACGACGTGCGCCGCGCGGTCGAGCGCTGCTCGCAGTTCGATCTCAGCAGGGATGTTCACCGACAAGGTCGCGCCATCCCCGTCGAGTGTTCCGGCGGAATTCGCCTCGAGAATGTTCGCGCCTACGCCGAGACCGGAGTCGACTTCATCTCGGTGGGCCTTCTCACGCACTCGGCCGCGGCGGTGGATATGAGTATGCGAGTCGTTCCCGCCTAGTCGTCCTAGCTAAGACACTTCCATCGCAGAAGATAGAAGATTGTTGTTTTGCTCCACTTCGCGCATAATCACCGCATCGTCAGGACAGGCACAATTCGGCGGCCAACTTCGCGGGCCACGCCGCCCGCGGCTCATCAGCCACAACCCACCGACCTCCGCCTGGGCCGCATCGTGCGTCTGATGATGGAGCACGCCACGGTCGTCGTCAGCGGCACCAAGATCGCGCAGGAAATTTCCTCTAACCGCTCCGAGGTGTGGCGGCTGATTCAGCAATTACGCGGCCTCGGCGTCGATGTCGCCGGGCATCCCGCCACTGGTTATCAACTGCGCTCGGTTCCGGATTTGCTCCTGCCCGAAATTCTGCGCCCGCTTCTACGCGGCACCATCTTCGACGAGCACGTTCACCACTTCTACAAAATTGGATCGACCAACACCGCCGCCATGGCCGCCGCGGCGGACGGCGCTCCCGAGGGCAGCGTCTTTCTTGCCGAAGAGCAAACAGCCGGCCGTGGACGCGGCGCCAATTCATGGCAATCCCCGCAATCGACCGGAATTTATTGTTCAGTCATCTTGCGCCCCGCGCTGCCGCCTTCCGAAGTGCTGGTGCTGTCGCTGGCCGCTGGACTCGCGGTGCAATCTGCGATCCAGCAGGTCGACTCGCGGGTCACCGCCGACCTGAAGTGGCCCAATGATCTTCTGATCGGCGGCAAGAAAGTCTGCGGCATCCTTACCGAGATGAACGCCGAAGCTACCCGCGTCCGCTACATCGTGGTAGGCATCGGCATCAACGTGAATCAGGCTAGCTTCCCGAAAGACTTGCCCGCAACCTCCCTGCGCCTCGTAACCGGAAGCGAGTGGTCGCGCGTCGAGTTGACGGCAGCTTTGCTAAAATCGCTCCACCGCGAGTATCGCCACTTGTTGGACGATGCCGATGCTCACGAGTCGATCCTGCGGCGTTTCGCAGAAAATTCTTCCTGGGTGCAAGGCAAAGCGGTCTGCATCGAAGAGAATGGCGCAAGCTTCGAAGGAATCACCGAAGGCCTAGACCCGCGCGGATTTCTGCAAGTGCGAACCGCGAAGGGACTGCAAACCGTGCTGAGCGGAACGGTAAGGAAACAGTAACAAGCAGTCAGCATTCACCCGTAAGGTTTAGCTAAAAGCTGGTTCTCCATCATGCTTCTCGTCATCGATGTCGGCAACACGAACACGGTTCTAGGCGTTTTCGCCCGCGTCGCCAAGGTGAACCCCGCCGGCGATTCGGACGAGACTCCGCGCTACGAGCGCCTTGTCGCCAACTGGCGTGTCGCCACCTCGCGCACCAGCACGGTGGATGAATACGGCGTGCTGTTCCGCAACTTGTTTTCCATGGCAGGGCTTGAATCCGGCGGCATTCACGGCATCGTGATCTCGTCGGTCGTTCCTCCGCTCGATCCGGTGCTGCGGCAGGTGTGCGAGCGCTACTTTAATCTACGCCCTCTCTACATCGAGCCAGGAATTAAGACCGGAATG
>JBEKWZ010000049.1:0-10054 GCA_049512555.1 Candidatus Sulfotelmatobacter sp.
AAATATTCTAAAGGCTGGAGTGACTCTTAAGGGGGACGGGTTAGTTGGGCTTGTCGTTCTTGGTCGGCCTTCCGCCTTTGAAGTTCTTACGCTGCGCAGCAATCTTGCGGAAGTAATCTGACCCTCTTTTAGCTGTCTGTTTCCCGCCCTTTGCTCCCAGCGTGGCCGCTGGTGATTGCTCAAGCAGATCATCGGCAAGTGCCACCGCCGCTGTGAGAAGTTCGTGAGCGCGTTGGGATCGCCCTTCTGGTAGGTTGGTGGTGCTAAGAAGACTTTGTGCTTCTGCTATCAAGTTGCGGAGTGATTTAAGATCATTGCGTTTTGCCATTCGCCAACGTTAGCAGCACGATTTCAGCGATGCAAGCGCTTGCTGATTTATTTTCCAACGCATTTCAGGACAAGACCTGCCAGACTGGGCCGCTGCGTTTGAGGGCTACGTTGATTTGGCGTGCGAACCGGCCTTTGATGGACTTCATGATCTCGGGCAAGGTGTAGCTCCAGCCGTCGTCGCGGCGGAGTGGAGAGTAGATCAGGTGAACGTGATCGGGCATGACGACGGTGGCATGTAGGTCGAGCCTTCGTCCGTTCTCACTCAGGCAGCAGGCGAGAACAATATTTCGGGCTTCAGGTGGAAGTGGCCAGCGGCGGTCCGTGGTGAAGGTGACGAAGAGCGGGTGATCGTCTTTTTGGTAGTGGGGGAGGCGACGGCGGTATTCATACTTTGGCTGCATCGCGGCCTTCGGCCCTTCGGGCCGACCGACCGGGTCAGAGACCCGGTCCCACACATTCAAAACCACACATTCAAGAGCTCCACTCAAAGCTCGCAATTAAAAATCACAGGCTGCAATTATCCCAGCTTTTTGGCTAGCAGCTCGTTCACGAGTTGAGGGCTGGCTTGGCCTTTGGAGGCTTTCATGACTTGGCCGACGAAGAAGCCGAGCATGGTGGTCTTGCCGGCGCGGTATTGCTCGAGCTGCTTGGGGTTGGCGGTGAGGACTTCGTCGATAAGTTTTTCGAGGGCTGAGGTGTCGGTCGACTGTTGCGGGCGGCCCTCTTCTTCGTAGACGGCGGGGAAATCTTTGCTGCGCTCGAAGGCCAGGTCGTAGAGATCTTTGAGCATCTTGCCGGAGATGGTGCCGGATTCGACTAGATCAGCTGAGGCGGCTACGCCGCGCATTGAAATCGGGGATTGCTCGATCGCGATTGCTTTGGCTTTGAGGCGGCCCATTAATTCGCTCTGCACCAGGTTGGCGACGCGCTTGGGATTTTTTGCGGCCTTCGCGGCTTCTTCGAACTGATCGGCCAGTGACTTAGGAGACGTCAGGACGTGCGCGTCGTATTCGGTGATGCCGTAGTCTTTCACCATGCGGGCGCGGCGGGCTTCGGGGAGTTCCGGCAACGTCTTGGCGATTTCCGCTTTCCACTTTTCGTCGACGACTAGCGGGAGCAGGTCGGGCTCGGGGAAGTAGCGGTAATCGTGCGCCTGCTCTTTGGAGCGCATGCTATAGGTTTTGCCTTCGTTCGAGTTGTAGAGGCGTGTTTCTTGCGTGATTTTGCCGCCGGATTCGAGGACTTCGATCTGGCGGGCGATTTCGTATTCCAGGGCTTCGCGGATGAAGCGGAAGGAATTCACGTTTTTGATTTCGGCTTTGGTGCCGAATTCTTTCTGGCCGCGCGGGCGCACGCTGACGTTGGCGTCGCAGCGCAGCGAACCCTCCTCCATGTTGCAGTCGCTGACGCCGGTGTAGAGGATGATTTCTTTCAGGCGCGTCAGGTATTCGTAGGCTTCGTCGGGCGAGGCGAGGTCGGGCTCGCTGACGATTTCGATCAGCGGCACGCCGGTGCGGTTGAGGTCGATGGCGGTTTTCTCCGCGGCGTCGGGAAAGCCTTCGTGCAGGCTCTTGCCGGCGTCTTCTTCGAGGTGGACGCGGGTGATGCCGATTGGCTTTTTGCTTTTGCCGGCGGGGATTTCGATGAAGCCATGTTCGGCCAGCGGCTTGTCGTATTGCGAAATCTGGTAGCCCTTGGGCAGGTCGGGATAGAAATAATTCTTGCGCGCGAAGATGGAAGTTTCGTTGATGCGGCATTGCAGCGCCATCGCCGCCAGGGTGGCGAACTCGACGACTTTCTTGTTGAGCACGGGCAGGGCGCCGGGCATCCCCAGGCAGACGGGGCAGACGTTCGAATTCGGCGGCGCGCCGAATCGCGTCGAGCAGGAGCAGAAAATCTTGGTCGCCGTCAGCAGCTGAACATGGACTTCCAGTCCGATGACCGGCTCATAGGTGGCGTGGGCGGCGATGGAATCGGCCGGCGTCGTGACCATAGGGAGTGATTATAAAGGCGGAAACACCAACACGAGGAACCATACGATCCGAATCCCGCGCTGTTGCGGGGTGGCAGCGGTCGTTGGCTAACGACCTTCTGTTATTGGGGTTTCTCCTGTCGCTCCTCGGGATTGAAGGATCGGATGAGACGCAGCGAAAGGAAATACTCGAAGGCTACTGCTACAGGTATGAAGCTCCAAACCATCCGAACCGGAAGTTTGACTCCAATGTTCGCGAAGTACACCGTCGCCTCAACCGTTCCATATAGCACAACGGAATGAATCAGAAACACCGGAACCATCGCCTTCCAGAACCAGCGACTTGCTAGAGGAGGGTAGTCTGCCGCTAGGAGCCAACCGAAGAGGGGCACCGTGAGCGCGTATGCCTTCAAGACTAAATCTGGAGTCAACGCACCGGAGTAGAATCGCCAGATCAGCAGCAGAACGCCTCCACCGATGACGAAGGCAGACAGCATTCGGTCGCGCTTCTCAAACCTCGTTTTGTATCCGGTGCCGTAGCCCATAGCGCCTGCCCACCGCAAACCATACGCGGGGATGCCTGCCTCCTACGCCCTCTCATAAAACCGGAAGAACAGCGACTGCTTTGCCACTGGCTGTGCCTTCACGGTGAGGGCGGCCATTTGTTGCTGGTTGAACGGAGTGAACTCGCGGGCCAGTTGCACGTTTTCTTCGAGCTGGGGAATTGAATCGCAGCCGATGATGACGGTGCTGACCGGGAGCGAGAGCGAATAGTACATGGCCTGGCGCATATCGAGCGTGCCGCCAGTCGTTGCCTGAATCGCCATTCCTTCCCAGGAATGCTTCTGCTGTTCGATGGGCGGCGGAGTCCACGACGAAAGGATGCGGCCGCGGGCGGGGACTTTCATGCCGATGATGCCCATTTGTTTTTCGACGGCCAGCGGGAGAAGTTGCTCGCTGAAACTGTAGTGATGCGGGTCGGCGGCGTTGACGGCCATCAGGATGGTGTCGAAGGGATGGCGATGGATGGCCTCGATCAAGGCGTCGGGGCGGTAGTGGCCGGTGATGCCGAGATAGCGCACGATTTTCTGGTCGCGGGCTTCGAGCAGGGCTTCCATGGCTCCGCCCTTGGCGAAGATTTCGTTGATGTCGGTCATGGTGCCGATGTCGTGGAGTTGCCAGAGGTCGACGTGATCGGTCTGCAATAGCTGGAGCGACTTCTCGATCATGCGCATGGAAGCGTCGCGCGTGCGCTCTTTGGTTTTGGTGGCGAGAAAGGCGTCATTGCGGCGATGCTTCATGACTTTGCCGACGTATTGCTCGCTCCAGCGCTCGGGGCCTCCGTAGATCGAAGAAGTGTCGATGTAATTCACGCCGAGATCGAGCGAGCGCTCGATGATGGGGACGGCGTTGGCTTCGTTGTTGGCTTTTTCGAGCGCGGCCTGGCCTCCGAGGCTGAAGATGCCGACTTTGTATCCGGTCTTGCCCAGATTGCGGGTGGGCATGGCATTGGTGGTTGCGGAGTTATTGGGCGGAGCACCGGGGGCCTGACTTTTTGCGACTTCTGGAAGCGCGGCTGAGCCGAGGACGGCTGCGGTCATTAGGCCGCCGGCTTTGAGGAAACTGCGACGATTGCTGGAGAATTTTTCGGATTTGTGTTTCATGATGACCTCTGGCTGGTGGGTCTAACCGCTCTACATTAACGCCAATTTCGGTTTGAATCCAATGGCTAATTCGAAATAAGTAGCAGCATCGGGGGCATAGGACCTCGGGGGCTAAAGCCCCAGATGAGAATGCAGTACTGATCGCAGCGCTAAAAGCGCTGCGCCACCCAAAATTTGCGCCACCCAAAATCTGCGCCACCCAGAATTTGAGGGTTTCCCCTGCCTTAGTTCGTCTTCGGTGCGTTCAAATATTTGTCGGCGGAGATTTCGAAGTAGAGCAGCTCATTACCCTTGGCGTCGTTGATGCCGGTGATGTCGATGGTCGCGCCAGGCAGAGGCGAGGAGATGCCGCCGATGTCGAAGAATAGAAATCCGGATTGCGTGGTGTGGGGCTCGACGGCTCGCGCTTCGAACTGCGAGGACTCGATCTCATCCATCTCTTTTTTGCTGATCCCACCCTTCGCTTTGTGCGGAAGAGGAATGGGGCTGGGCCGCGTGCTGACCTGCGGATTGGAGAGGCGCCGGTAAAGGTCTTCGGGAGTGATGGGGGTGAGCTTCGAGTTGTTGGCGGTGAGCAGCGTGATGTGCATGTTAGCGATGGAAATGGGCTGGTCGCCGTCGTTGGTCACGATAAAGAAAACGGGCAGGAAACCGTGTGCGGCAAAATTCGTGGAAAAGATTTTTGCCTTTTCGGGCGTGTCGTAGGGATCGGCGGCGATGGCGGCTTTTTCGTCGCGATGAAAATCGTGAGCGGGATAGTTGATGGCGGTTTTCGCCACCGGCTTCTCAAAATTCTTCGCTGCCAGCAGTGGCGGCAGAAACAGTCCAGAGCAAAGCGTCAGAATGACTGAGCAACGGAGGATAGAGGGCGCGCCGGCCATGCTGGCGATAGAACGCCGCGTCGATTGTAAAGATTTTTGAAGCATGTCTCCAATTATAGAAGGGCGGCGCGCTTGTCGCCGATGAGGCGGTTTAGAATGGCTCAGCTTGAGCTATTTTCTCTACAGTCTGCTGCTGGCCTTGGGAATGGTTGTGAGCCTGCCTTATTGGCTCTACCAGATTCTGCGTCACGGCAAGTATCGCGCGGGATTTGTGGAACGGATGGGAAGCCTTCCAGCGCGGTTGATGGCGAGCGGCGCGGGCTCGCAGGTTGGGCGTGTTATCTGGGTGCACGCGGTTTCGGTGGGCGAAGTCGTGGCCGTCAGCGGATTGGTGGAGCAGATGGGGCGCAGCTTTCCGCGGCATCGCGTGCTGGTTTCGACCACAACCGATACCGGGCAGGAACTCGCGCGCAAGCGCTTTGGCGAAGAGAACGTATTCTACTTTCCGATCGACCTGGGGTTCGCGATCCGGCCGTATTTGGAGGCGTTGCGGCCGGAGTTGGTGGTGCTAGCAGAGACGGAATTCTGGCCGAACTTTCTGCGGCTGGCGCACGCCAGCGGAGCGCGGATCGCGGTGGTCAACGCGCGCATTTCGGACCGCTCCTGGCCGCGCTACCGGCGATTTCGCTGGGCGCTGCGGAGGATGCTGGTGCACGTCGACCTGCTTCTAGCGCAGACGGAAGAAGACAGCGCGAGGCTGAAGTCGATTGGCGCAGACGCGGACCGTGTGCGGGTGACAGGGAATCTGAAGTTCGACGTGAGTTTGCCGGTGCCACCGCCGATTGTGGAAAGTCTGAGGCAATCGCTGGCGGCGCAGGGCGCTGGACCGGTGTTGGTTTGCGGCAGCACGGTGGAGGACGAAGAACCGCCGCTGCTGAAAGCGTTTGAAAATTTGCGGGTGGGGCATCCGCGGGCGGTGATGATTCTGGCGCCGCGGCATCCAGAGCGTTTCGATGATGTTGCGATCCTGCTGCAGCAGTTGGGTATTCCGTCGTTCCGGCGGTCGCAGTGGCAGGGAGAATCGCTTGCAGGTGGCGTGCTGCTGGTGGATACGATCGGTGAACTGGCCGCGCTCTACGCTCTGGCGGATATTGCGTTCGTGGGCGGAAGCCTGGTGCCACGCGGAGGCCACAACATTATCGAACCGGCGCAGCACGGCGTGGCCATCGTGACCGGGAACCACACAGAAAACTTTCGCGACATTGTGGCGCTGTTTCAAAGCCGCGACGCGGTGCGGATCGTGGGACTGTCGGAGCTGCCGCTGACTCTGATGCATCTGCTCGCTGCGGATGCGGAACGGCGGGAGTTGGGGCGTCGAGCGCTGGAAACGATGCGGTCGCAGATGGGAGCGACATCGCGAACGATGGAAGCGCTGAGGAGCCTGATTCCCAGCGATCGCGATTCTCCGGCCGTCCCGGCAGAAGCTGCGCATACCGATTGAACCCTCTCTCAGCCATCTACGGCGGCGTGGTCGGGGCGCGGAATGCGCTTTATGACCGGGGAGCGCTGCGCGCGCGAAGACTGCAAGGCGGCGTGGTCAGCGTGGGAAATCTTTCGGCAGGAGGGTCGGGAAAAACTCCGTTTGTGATGTTGCTGGGCGAGTTGCTCAAGGCGCAAGGAATCAAGTTCGATGTGTTGTCGCGGGGATACGGGCGCAGGTCGACAGGCGTGCGCTTGGTCGATCCCGCAGGCCTCCCGCAGGAATTTGGCGATGAGCCACTGCTGATTGCGCGCAAGCTGCAGGTGCCGGTGATTGTGGGCGAGGATCGGTACGAAGCGGGTCGCTTCGCTGAATCGAGGTTTGGAGCGCAACTCCATCTGCTCGACGATGGATTCCAGCACCGCGCATTGGCGCGCGATTTCGACATTGTGCTGGTGACGCCGCAGGATGCGAACGACCGATTGCTTCCTGGAGGGCGGTTGCGAGAGCCGCTGTCTGCTTTGCGGCGCGCGGATGCAGTTGTGCTGGCTAGCGGGGCTTCGGCAGAGGCGTTTCCAGTGGAAGGCAAATTAGTATGGCGTGTGCGGCGCGGAATTGTTCCGCAGAATGTTCCGTCGCGGCCGGTGGTTTTTTGTGGCATCGCGCGTCCGCAAAGCTTTGTTTTGCAGTTGCGCGCGGCGCACATTGAGCCGGTCGCTGAGGCCTTCTATCGCGACCACCACGCGTATGGCGAGAAGGACGTTCGCGAGCTTCTCGAACTGAAGCGCAAGAGTGAGGCCGGGGGGTTCGTCACGACCGAGAAGGATGCTGTTAACCTGGGCGGCTATCTCGCAGCGCTGGAGCCCCTGGCAGTCGTGCCGGTAAAAATGGAGTTGGCTGACGCGGCTAACGCCGTCGATACCATGCTTCGCAAGATTGGCGAACGAAAGCGCGGGGCGTGAGAGAATCTGTCTTCGTAGCAGCGCGGGCTTGCCTCGAACCATGACCAAGCATCCTAAAGAAGCCGACCGGCTGAAAAAGATTCTCGACGAGTTTCCCAAGCTCACGGTGACGGTGCTGGGAGATTTGGTGGCGGACGAGTTTGTGTTTGGCGAGATTTCGCGCGTATCGCGCGAGGCTCCGGTGCTGATCCTGAAGCACCGCGAGCGAACGGTTGTGCCGGGTGGCGCCGCTAACGCTGCGAACAACCTGGCGGATCTGGGAGTGAATGTTCTTCCGGTCGGCATTGTAGGAGACGATGAGCCGGGGCGCATGCTGCTGAAATATTTTCGCCACAAGCGTATCGCTGTCAGCGGCGTGCTCAAGGACAAGAGTTACACGACGGTCACGAAGACGCGGATTCTGGCTGGCATGACGCACACCGCGCGGCAGCAAGTGGTGCGCGTAGACCGCGAGCCGCAGGAGGCGCCGAACCATCATCTGACCCGGGAGTTGTATTTGGCGGCGCGGAATTACGCGCATGCCTCGGACGCGCTGCTGGTGTCGGATTACGGTTACGGCGCGGCCACCCCGGCGATTGTGACCGCTTTGCAGGAAAAGGGAAAGCTGGGGGCGTTGCCGATCGTGGTGGATTCGCGCTACCGGCTGCTGCAGTATTCGGGCGCGACGGCGGCGACTCCGAACGAGCCCGAGGTCGAAGAGGTGCTGGGCGTTCGCATCGGGCAGGATTGGGACAAAGTGCTTGCGGCGGGCGAGCAGGTCATGGCGCGCATGAAACTGCAGTCGCTGGTGATCACGCGCGGACGCGACGGCATGGTCGCCTTCGATCATAAGCATAAGCCGGTGGATATTCCGATTTTCGGTTCGGACCAAGTCGCGGACGTGACGGGCGCGGGCGATACGGTGATCGCGGCATTCACGGCTGCGCTGGCTGCGGGAGCCACGACGGAAGAGGCGGCGCAACTGGCCAACTACGCTGGCGGCATTGTGGTGATGAAGCGCGGGACGGCAACGGTTTCGCGGGAAGAGTTGCTGCAGGCGATTGAGCGGACGCCTCCGGCGACGCGGCCGCATTGAAACGCAAAACTGAAAACACAAGATTGAAAGCAGACGAAAAAATCCTGAGCCGCGAAAAACTCCGCGCCTGCGTCGAGAGTTGGCGGCGCGCGGGCGAACAGATCACGCTGGCCAACGGCGCCTTCGATCTGCTGCACGTCGGCCATGTGCGTTACCTGCGCGGAGCCAAGGCACTGGGCGGGCGGTTGGTGGTCGCGGTCAATTCCGACGAGTCGGTGCGCGCGCTCAAGGGCGAAGGTCGGCCTGTCATGCCAGCCGCGGAGCGCGCTGAAATTGTGGCAGCACTGGCCGATGTGGACGCCGTGGTGATTTTTCCCGAGCTCGACGTGCGGGCGATCATTCGCGAGATTCGGCCGGATGTGCAAGCCAAGGGCACCGACTACACCGTCGACTCCGTTCCGGAACGCGCCGTTGTCACGGAGTATGGCGGACGGGTCGAGATCGTCGGCGATGCGAAAGATCACTCCACCACTGAAATCATCCGCGCACGGCTCTCGTCGGTGTTCAAGTCGAGGAAATCTTGAGTGCCCGCGAGGACAGCATTGCCAACCTTGAGCACCGGAGCATCGACCGGCTGTTGATTGTCCGGCTGAGCGCGATGGGAGACGTCATCCACACGCTGCCTGCTGCGCAAGCTCTGCGCCGGGCGTTTCCCGACGCCATGATTGGCTGGCTGATTGAGGAGCGGTGGGCTGAACTTCTTTGCGCGCCGGGAACGCGGCGGCGCGGGCTGCGGTCGGCGCAGCGGCCGCTGGTGGATTGGGTGCATGCCGTCAACCTGGCGGGGTGGAGGAAATCGCTGTCCCCGATTGCAACTCTGATTTCGACGGCGCAGCAAATCGCGAAAGTCTGGAATGATGTTCGCTCAACGCGCTATGACGTTGCGGTCGATCTGCAAGGAGCTATGCGGTCGGCCGTGTTGGCGCGCTGGTCGGGAGCGCAAATAGTGTATGGAGCGGCGGAGCCGCGCGAGTCTCCTGCGAGTTTGTGGTACACGCGCAGTGTGATCGCTCGTGGAGTGCATGTGGTGGAGCAGAATCTTTCCGTCGCTGAAGCAGTTGCTGAACAAAAGTTGCCGTTGCCGCGCGTGGAATTTCCGCAGGACCTCGAGGTCGAACAGCGAATGGAGCGGCGATTGACAGAAGCGAGAGTCGGGACATTCGCGATCCTGAATCCGGGAGCAGGGTGGGGAGCGAAGCGGTGGCCGGCTGAACGCTATGGTTTCGTGGCTCGGGCTTTGGCGAAAGACGGAGTACGCGCGATTCTCAACTACGGCCCGGGAGAAGAAAATCTGGCGCGCGAGGCTGAGGCTGCGAGTGACGGCGCGGCCAAGGCGATGAAGTGTTCGATCACCGAACTGATCGCGCTCACGCGGCGGGCGCAGCTGTTCATCGGGGGCGACACGGGGCCGCTGCATCTGGCGGCGGCGTTGCAGGTGCCGGTGGCGGCGATTTTTGGGCCGACGGATCCGGCGCGCAATGGGCCATATGGGAAGCGCAGCATTGTGTTGCGCAATCCGGCGAGTCCGACGACGCACGCGCGCCGATTGCAACCAGACCAGGGGATGCTGGAGATCAGCGTCGATGAAGTTGTGGACGCGGCACGCCGGTTACTTGCGGCCGGCAAAAGCGGCGGGCAAGAGTGCCCGCCCCACACGGATGGAGCGCATGGCTGAGGGGTCGGGGCGTGATTGGTCAAAGATCGCACGCCGCGTCCGCGTGCCGCTGGGCTTCGCGTTTGCGGTGCTGTA
>JBEKWZ010000050.1:0-12619 GCA_049512555.1 Candidatus Sulfotelmatobacter sp.
GGCGCATTCGAATCGTTGTTCTGGAACGGAATTCTGTGGGGATTTTCCGCCATCAGCCTGCTCATGGTTGCGCTCCATGAGTTTCATGCGTTCGACTTCGGCCACCTGGTTTTGCATGGTGTGCGCCTGGCGAAGTTCGGCGGCTTCTGGGCCGTGATGTTCCTGGCGGTTGGACTTTATGAGGAGTTTTTCTACCGCGGATATTCCCAGTTCACGCTCGCCCGAGGAATCGGTTTCTGGCCCGCTGCGCTCGCACTTTCTTCCGTCTTCGGATTGATGCATCTGCACAATCCAGGCGAGCAATGGCAGGGGGCGCTCGCCGCCGCAGCCATCGGATTCTTTTTCTGCTTCACCTTACGGCGCACCGGCAGCCTCTGGTTCGCGGTCGGATTCCACGCTGCCTGGGATTGGGGCGAGACGTTTTTCTATTCTGTGCCCGACAGCGGAATGGAGTCTCCCGGTCACCTGCTGAGTTCGTCGCTGCACGGCCCGGCCTGGCTGAGCGGAGGCTCGGTGGGTCCCGAGGGAAGCGTGCTCTGCTTCGCGGTGGTTGGTGTTGTCTGGTTTGCGTTCGCTCGAATTTATACGAGGCCAGCTCGGACCGCGAATGCTCGAAACCACCAAATGACAAATTGATTCAGACGTGCCAGTCTGGGAGCCGCACGCGACAAAAATGTCGCCGCGCCCGCCTCATCTTCCCTCACGCCCTATACTGATTTCATGACCTCAGAAGCCGACCTGCTTACACCCTTGCGTCGCTACTGGGGTTACAGTTCGTTTCGGCCTTTGCAGGAGCGCATCGTGCGCAGCCTGCTCGCCGGACATGACACCTGCGTGGTCATGCCCACCGGCGGAGGCAAGTCGCTGTGCTACCAGTTGCCGGCAGTCGTTTCGGAGCGGACGACAGTCGTGATTTCTCCACTGATTGCGCTGATGCAGGATCAGGCGGCGCAACTCGCGCAGATGGGCATTCCGGCCGCCGTTCTCAATAGTTCCGTCAGCAACGAGGAGCAAAGCCGCGTCATCCGGCAGGCGCGAGACGGCGCCTTCCGGTTGTTGTACCTGTCGCCCGAGCGCCTGCAGCGCGCCGACACGCTCAGCTGGCTGCAGCAGGTGCCCATCTCGTTTTTCGCCATTGATGAAGCCCACTGCATTTCCGAGTGGGGACACGAATTCCGTCCCGAGTACCGCCAGTTGAGCAGCCTGCGCGGGAAGTTCCCGGATCATCCCATCGCGGCGTTCACCGCGAGCGCTACCAGGCACGTCCGGCACGACATTTTGGCGCAACTCGACTTGCGTAATCCCGACAAATACATTGCCAGTTTTCATCGCCCCAACCTGCGTTACCTGTTGCGCCAGTGCGACAGTGTCGAACACACCGCGCTGCTGGTCACCGCGCTGCGCCACTATGACGAGGGCAACGTGATCGTCTACTCACCCACCATCAACAAAGTGGAAGAGACAGTCGATTTTTTAGAAGACCAGGGCATCGCCGCCGTCGGCTATCACGCCAAGATGGACTCAGGCGACCGGCGCCGCAATCAGGAGCGCTGGATGTCGGACGAGGTCCGCGTGCTGGTGGGCACGATTGCCTTCGGGCTGGGCATTAACAAGGCGACCGTTCGGGCCGTCATCCATCTGGCGCTGCCCAAGTCGGTGGAGCAGTTTTATCAGGAGGCGGGACGCGCCGGGCGCGACGGACAACCGGCCGACTGCATCCTTCTCTGGCGGAAACAAGATGCCGGCCTGCTCGGATATTTTGCCAACCAGATTCTGGATTCGGCCGAGCGCGACCGCGCCTGGCAGCGCTATCACACGATTCGCGCATTTGCGGAATCCGCGAAGTGCCGCCACCGGCAGATCTGCACGCACTTTGGAGAGACTCCGAAGTGGTCTTCGTGCGGGTCCTGTGACGTGTGCGGGGCTGCGCCCGAGTGGTTGACCGAAGTGGTGACTCCGGCGGTGGTGCGCCGCGCGGTTGCCGCGTCTGGTGGTGCGCGAGTCGTGGCGAGCGTTCCTGAGGCGGATCAGGAGTTGAGAGAGTATCTCCGGGAGTGGCGGCGCAGGACCGCCAAAGAGCAGGGCGCGCCAGCCTATGTGGTGCTGCACGATACTTCGCTCGACGAGATTTGCCGGTCAAAGCCTGACTCGATCGGAGAACTGCTGAACATCACCGGAATCGGCGAGCGCAAGGCGGAACTCTACGGGCAGGGAATTCTTGCAGCCCTGCGGCAATATCGTGAAGGCGCGCGGGCAACTGCGCCGCCGGAAAAGAAAACCGCTCCCGCTGTCGAAACTCTGCAACTGTTGGCACAGGGTAAGAGTTTCGAGGAGATCGCTCAAATCCGCGGGCGCCAAGTGGCGACGGTAGTGAACGCCGTTGCCGGTCTGGTCGAGAAAGGCGAACTGGAATTCCACGCGGAGTGGATTGATCGCAATCGCCTGGCGGTAATCGAAGCCGCTTGCGAGCGCTTGGGACTGGCGCAACTGGAGCGCCTCAAAACACTCAAAGATGCTCTGCCCCCCGAAATTTCCTACGACGAAATCCGGCTCGTCGTGGCCCGCCTGCGGCGCGAGGCGAGCCGGACCAAGACCTCGACGTCGATTCCCGCCTGATCGACCTTTTTCCAAAACGGGAAGATGTTAGTATCTCAATAGGCTCTAACGCGACGACTGATAAACTCTAGGCTTGCAAGCGGGTGTACAATTCCTTGGGTTCTGATTCCTACCCTGTTCTCACCAGAAGATTTAAGTAGAGTTTGCCATTTTTGGCATCGCTCGTGACGCTTCCGTGCGGTGAAGCACGTAACTAAGTGCGATAGCGCACTTTGGTTTCTCGAAGGGAGCACTCATGAGAATTCTGCTATACAACCCCGACAACGGTGTAACCCGCAATTTCATGCCGCACCTCTGGATGTTTCTGCTCCAGTCGCTCACGCCGCCCGGACATGAAGTCCTGCTGATCGACGGCAACGCGAAGCCCATGAACGAGGCTCAGATCGCGCAGTATGTCCTCGACGAGAAAATCGATCTGGTCGGCATCGGCGCCATGACCCGCATGATCGCGAAAGCCTACCGCATCGCCGACGCGATTCGCGCCACCGGCGTGAAGGTCGTGATGGGCGGACCTCACGTCACCGAATTGGCCGATGAGGCCCTCGGCCGCGACGGCGGCCCGCGTCATGCCGACGCCGTGGCTCTGGGCGAAGCCGACGAAACTTGGCCGCAGATGGTGAACGACGCGGCCCGCGGCGCGCTTAAGGAAGTCTATATCCCGGTCGACGAAACCGGCAAAGAGCGCAAGCCCTCCCTCAAGCAATACCCCGTGATTCCCTGGCAGTCGATCGATCTCGATCAGTTCAACCTGGTGCCCAAGGCCGCGCACGCCATGCTGCAGAAAGTCGGCGAAGGCTGGGGAACATTCCGCATTATCCCGGTCGAGTCGGGCAGAGGCTGCCCTTACGGCTGCGAGTTCTGCACCGTGACCGGATTCTTCGGCGATTCCATTCGCTTCCGCACCAACGAAAGTGTTGTGAACGAGTTGCTGCTGCTGAAGGCCCGCGCCCGCAAAGAGAAAGGTCAGATGGCGGTGTTCTTCATCGACGACAACTTCGCCATCAACGTAAAACGCACCAAGTCTCTGCTGCGCGACATTATCGCCGCCGGCGCGCAAGTACATTGGGTCGCGCAGATCAGCGCCAACCTGCTGCGCGATGAGGAACTGGTCGATCTAATCGCGGCCTCCGGAGGCAAGTGGGTCTTTATCGGAATGGAGTCGATTGATCCGACGAACCTGAAAGATGTTAACAAGGGATTCAACAAGCCGGGCGAGTATGCCGAAGTCCTGGAGCGGCTGGCGAAGCGCAACGTCTACGCGATCACGTCATTTATTTTTGGCATGGACAACGACACCACCGGCGTGGCCGAACGCACGCTTTCTCAAGTCCGCACCTGGCCGCCGGGTCTGCCCATCTTCGGGCTGCTGACTCCGTTGCCCGCAACGCCGCTCTACAAGCGGCTCGAGGTCGCTGGCCGGCTGACTCGCCCGAAACATTGGAAGGAGTTTATCCCCTTCGCCATGGCGCATACTCCGCTGAAAATGACCATCGAAGAGGCACATGCCGAAGTGAAATATGGATGGGCGCACGCCTACAGTCCGGAAGCTCTGGCCCAGGCGGTTGATTCGCTGGACGACCAGCCGCTGGGGTACCGCATCAATATCTTCCTCGCGCGCCTGTGCTTCCGCGGAATCTATTTCCCCATGATGAGCAAGTTTTCCTGGCTAAGAGTGGTCGCGGAGAACCGCCACACGATTTTCAAGCTGGTGAAGGAAGGCTTCTTCGGCCGCAAGACGCGGCCGCAGAATCCGGCGGTAGCGTATGACGAGGCCGCTCCGGAATCGCAAGCCAGCGCTTAACGCGATTATTTCAATCGAAAGTCGAATGCAAAATACAAAGTGAAGATGGCCATCAACCCTTGATGGCCATCTTTTTCGCTGCGGCAGAGTGCGAGCTATGCTTCTGCGAGTTGTTTCGCCGCGTCGCGGCCGGAGCGCACGCAGTCGGGAACGCCGATACCCCGGTAGGCGTTGCCTGCAAGCGCGACGCCGGGCAACTGCTGCCGCAGGCGTTCGATGCGCTCCAGGCGATCGAGATGTCCGACGCCGTACTGCGCCATGGCAGACTTCCACTTGTAGACGCGCGCAAACAGCGGCTCCTCTCGCAGGCCGGTGATCTGCGGACCCAGGATTTGCTGCAGTTCGTTGCGCACGATTCCAACGATCTGCTCATCGGAAAGCGCCCACACATCTTCCGCGTTCCTTCCCGCGAAAAAGCAACGCAACAGGGCGCGGTCGTCGGGAGCGCGATGCGGAAACTTGTTGTGCACAAAAGTCGCGGCTAGAAGGCGCTTGCCTTCGCTGCGCGGCACCAGAAATCCAAAGCCGGGTGGCAGAGACTGGCGGACGTCGCGATCGTAACCCAGCCCAACCGTAATGGAAGAGCTGTACTGAATCCCAGCGAGTTCGGCTGAAAGCTCGGGACTCGCGATGCGAAGCACCTGCGCAGCCGCGGCCCCGGGCAGAGCGATGATGACCGAGTCGAACGCATCGGATTGCAGTCCCGCGGAAACCACCCAGCTTTCCGCCTCGCGCTGAATAGCGAGCACCGGAGCGTTGGTCAGCAGTGACGACGGAGTAAGGCGTGACACGACCGTCTCGGCCAGATGCTGCATGCCATTCCTGAGAGAAGTGAAAAGCGCCGGCGCGGGCTTGCGCGGTCCGGCCGACATTTTCCTGCGGGCGGCCAGCATGGCGCGGCCGAGGCTGCCGTGGGTGCGCTCCATTTCCGCAAACCGAGGCAGAACCGCTCGAACGCTTAGGTTGGCCGCGTCTCCGCCATAGACGCCGGAGAGCAGCGGGTCGGCGAGGCGGTCAACCATCTCCGATCCGTAATGGCGCTCGACAAAAGCCGCGACCGACTCGTCGTGATTATTCTCATTGCCGGCGACGGCACGCGGCGGATGAAAAAGTTCCTGCGCCATGCGCAGCTTAGCTTTCCACGAGAAAAGCGGCGACAGCCCGGTGGACAGAATCTTTGTCGGGACCATGAACATCAGCCCGTCGGGCATTTCGACGAGGCGGCCGTGAGTCAGGATGTAAGTCTTGCGGTCGGCGTCGTTAGAGCCGATAAGCTGATCGCCGAGTCCGACGAGGCGGCACAAGTCGGTCGCCCACGGTTTCTCGGTGATAAAAGAATCCGGGCCAGCCTCTACGATGCATCCGTCTACGTGATCTGTGCGAAGCACGCCACCAAGACGCGACGACGATTCATAGAGAACGTAGTCGACGTCGGCACTGTCGCGGCGCCGCTGTTCCAGTTCGAAGGCGGCGGCCAGTCCCGAAATACCTCCGCCGATGATGGCAATGCGAGTCATGCGGTGCGAATTATGAGGTGCGAATCATGCCGTGCGTGGCGCATACTCCTGCACGAAGCGGGCCAGGTTCTTCACATTGTCGACCGGCGTTTCCGGCAGAATACCGTGGCCGAGATTGAAGATGTGGCCAGCTCGCCCGGCGGCGCGGCGCAGAATGTCTTCCGCGCGCGACTTCAATTCTCTCCAGTCGGCAAACAGCAGAACCGGATCAAGATTGCCCTGCACCGCGCACGCGTGATCGAGGCGCGCCCAGCCTTCATCGAGCGGAATGCGCCAGTCCAGTCCAATCACGTCCGCTCCAGTCTCTTTCATGGCAGGAAGCAACGTGGCGCTGTCGGTGCCGAAATAAATAATCGGCACGCCCGTTTTCTGCAATGTCTTCACCATTCCCGTGGCATGTGGGAGCACGTAGCGGCGATAGTCTTCCACGCTGAGGCAGCCCACCCAACTGTCGAAGATCTGAATCACGTCGGCGCCGGCGCGCACCTGGTCGGCGGAGTACGCGGTGGTGACCGCGACCAGCTTGCGCATCAACGCGTCCCAGTCGGCGGGTGAGTTGTACATCATTTTCTTGGCGTGGATGTAGTTGCGCGATCCTCCGCCTTCGATCATGTAGCTGGCGAGGGTAAACGGAGCGCCGCAGAATCCAATTACCGGCAGCCGGTTGCCAAAATGTTTCACGACCAGGCTCACGGCCTCCGAGACATAACCCAGCTCGGCGGCGCGGTCGGTGCGCAATGTCGCGATGTCCTCTTTGCTGCGCACCGGCTTCTCGATAACCGGTCCTTCGCCCGCCGAAAAATGAAACGGCAGGCCCATGACTTCGAGCGGCAGCAGCAGGTCGGCGAAAATGATGGCAGCGTCGATGCCCAGAATTTCCGCGGCCGTGATCGTAACCTCTGCCGCGAGCGCGGGCTTTTTGCAAATCTCGAGCAGCGAGTGCTCCTTGCGAACCGCGCGATACTCGGGCATGTAGCGTCCCGCCTGGCGCATGAACCACACAGGCGTGCGGTCGACCGGTTGTGACTTGCAGGCGCGAACGAACCTGGAATTAGGGGCTGACATGAATTCCTGACTGTAGCATTTTTTCGGCAGCAGCGCTGTGATCGAGCGCATGACGGTCCACTACCGCGGACACTGCAGTCCGAAGCAGAGTCGTGACCTTGTAGAATCGCGACATGGTCTGCAAGGCTGTCGGCAGTCTCGGCACAGTCGCGCTGGCGGTTTTTTTCAGCGGTGCGGCTCTCCAAAAAGTGGGAGCGCCAGTGGCGCCTACTTTTTATAAAGATGTGGTGCCGATTCTGCAGGATCACTGCCAAAGCTGCCATCGGCCGGGCGAAGTCGCTCCCATGCCGCTGGTCACCTATGACCAAACCCAGCCGTGGGCGGCCGCCATGGCGCATGCGGTCGAGATGAAGATGATGCCGCCGTGGTTTGCCGACCCTCATTACGGACACTTTGCCAACGATGCTTCCCTAACTCCTCAGCAGATTGCGACGATTTCCGCCTGGGCTGAAGCAAGAGCTCCTGCTGGCGACGCGCACGACGCGCCCCCACCGCGGAAATGGGCTGAGGGATGGAATATCCCGCAGCCTGACCTGGTGATGAAGATGCCGAAGACCGTGCTAATTCCGGCGGAGGGACAGGTCGAGTACACCTACGAAATCGTGCCCACACATTTTGGCGAAGATCGCTGGGTGCAGATGTCGGAGTTTCGGCCGGGGAGTCCGTCGCACGTGCATCACGCGGTGGTGTACATTCGTCCGCCGGATTCGCCGTGGCTGCGCCATGCTCCGGTGGGTGAGCCATTCACCGCGTCCACGTTGAACGATCCACTGGAACGGCGCGAGGCGCACGAGACCACCAGCGATCTGCTGCTGGTGTATGCGCCGGGCAGTTCGCCCGACGAGTGGCCCGATGGGATGGCGAAGTTTGTGCCGGCAGGATCCGACCTCGTATTTCAGATGCACTACACCACCAACGGCAAGGCCGATCAGGATCAGACGAGCATCGGGCTCGTATTCGCCAAGGCTCGACCGAAGCAGAAGGTGATCACGCTGCAGTTGAATAATCATGCACTGCTCATTCCGCCCGGCGCGGACGATTTTCGCGTTGAAGTTCAGGGCACGCTGCCCAATGATGCGACGCTGCTGAGTCTGTTCCCGCACATGCATCTTCGCGGCAAGCGCTTTGAGTACGATATTGTGCACGACGATGACAGCGTCGAAGTGCTGCTGCGAGTGAATTATCACTTTCACTGGCAGCTGAGTTACCGGCTGGCCGAGCCACGCTTGCTGAAAGCGGGAACGCGGTTGCGGGCAATCGCGTGGTACGACAATTCGAAGAACAATCCGCACAATCCCGATCCAGAAAAGCTGGTGACGTGGGGCGACCAAACATCCGACGAGATGATGGTGGGCTTCTTCGACGTGGCCGTGGCCGCCGGCATGGATAAGTGGGAGTTCTTCGTGCGCCACGGAGAGGGAACTTCGCAGCAGAAACAGTAGCGGATACCGGTGATCGCGGCAGGACCTCTGTTAGACTTTGAAAATTCCAGGCGAGGATAAGCATTGATGAATGCAAAACGGGTGGTTGTTCTTACGGTTGTGGGACTCTTCGTCACCTTCGGATTCATGATCGCTGCGGCGATGGCGCAGTCCACCGCGACCCCACACGCCCCAGCTTCCGGTCAGGCCGCCGCCAACGCGGCGGGCTCGAAAAAGGCCGAGGAGCAGTTCAAGAACATTCAGGTGCTCAAGGGAATTCCAGCCGACCAACTCTTTCCTACGATGCAATTCATCACCGCGTCCCTGGGCGTGCAGTGCGATTTCTGCCACGTGCAGGGCGCCTTCGAAAAAGACGACAAAAAAACCAAACAGAAGGCGCGCCTGATGATGCAGATGATGATCGCCATCAACGCCGAGAATTTCGATGGGCACCGCGCCGTGACCTGCAATACCTGCCACAACGGCACCACCAAACCCCAGGCGATCCCTGCTGTGATGACGGAAGAGCCCAAAGAAGCGATGCCCGGCCCAAAGCCGCCGGAAGCCGGAAACGGCGGAGCAAACTCCGGTGCAACAGCCGGGTCAACCCCCGAGCAAGTGCTCGACAAATACGTACAGGCAGCGGGCGGAGCAGCGGCGATTGGTAAAGTTGCAAGCCGCGTCATGAAAGGCACGATCGATTTCGGCGGCAAATCGCTGCCCATCGATATTTATTCAAAAGATCCCGACAAGCGCATATCGTTCACCCACATGCCTGAGGGTGACAGCATTACGGCATTCGACGGGCATGAGGGATGGCTGGGTACGCCGGGGCGTCCCGGTGCGCGCGACATGCACGGCAGCGAACTCGACGCGGCATCGATTGACGCCGATCTCCACCTGGCCACACACTTGAAGGTGATGTTCCGCGAGTTGCAGGTGCAAGGGAATGAGTCCATCGACGGCCATGAAGCGTACGTAGTGGTCGGCCAGCGCGAGGGCAAACCTCCGCTGCGTTTGTATTTTGACGAGCAATCCGGACTGCTGGTGCGGTTGGTGCGCTACGGCGACACCGCGCTGGGCTTGCTTCCAACGCAGATCGATTACGCCGATTATCGCGACACCAACGGCGTGAAGATTCCCTACCGTTGGACTCTGGCGCGCCCAAGTGGACGCTTCACCATCCAGGTGACCGACGTGAAGCAGAACGTCGTGGTAGACGAAGCGAAGTTTGCCAAGCCCGCTGGAGAAGAGCCGGCGCCGGGGCATTAGCGTCCAAAGAAGCCGGGTCTTCTTCAGTTGCGCTGATTTTACTTGGCCCCTGACTATCTGCGTCCCATCGGACTGCGTTCCGGCCTCGTCCCCGCCCCTTTCAATAACAAAACCTGATAGCCACGATAAATAGTTTCGATTTCCGCGAAACTGCCGCGGACGGTAGAGTGAGGCGGTCTCGCATAGGGAAGAGCTGTGGCTTTTGGAGGAGCAGAAAGTGCAGGAACTGGTCTCCCAACTGGAGAAGGGAGATATGATTGGGAGACGTCGACGCGGGGGCTGACCGGAAGTGGGGCAGCACTCTTACGCGATGACGGCGTGCGCGGTGAAAAATGCCCTGCACGAAATCGGCGTCGAGGGGATGACCGTGATCGAAGTGCGCGGGCACGGCCGTCAAAAGGGCCACACCGAGGTCTACCGCGGCCGTGAATACAGCGTGGATCTGATTCCCAAGACTAAGATCGAGATGGTGTTGCCCGACGCCTTGGTAGAAAAGGCGGAGCAGGCCATCCTGGCCGCGGCGCGCACCGGGAAAATCGGAGACGGCAAGATTTTTCGCTCCCGCGTAGATGAAGCGATCCGCATTCGCAACGACGAGCGCGGCGAGGGAGCTCTCTAGGCTCGGTCTGACGCGGTCTGACCGAATCGGCCCAACCCGGACGCAACCGGAAAGAGTTTGACAGGCAGCAGTTGATTTCGCCTTCCCCCAGTGGCTCGCTTCACGGGGTGAATAACTTTCATGATGGCAGCGTCCTCGATCAGCGAATTACGGATCAGCGAATTACGCGGTTCCCTCAGCGAAGAATCAGCCCGGATTCAGCGGGAGTTCGAAGCCTCCGCCGACGGGCGAACCGCCTTGGCGCAGCGTACGCGGCTGGTCGAAGACATTCTGGCCCGCCTGTGGCGCGACATCATTTCCCCCGATGAAGCTAAGCCTGCCAACTTTGCTCTCGTCGCCACTGGTGGTTTCGGCCGGGGATGGATGTTCCCCTATTCGGATATTGATCTGCTTTTTCTGTTTGGCGACCGCGATGCCGAGAAGGCGTTCAAAGATCCCGTACGCCGCTTTTCCCAGGAATTGTGGGACCTGCGGCTTAAATTAAGCCCGGCGTCGCGCACCCTTGCCGAGTGCGACCGCTACGATCCCAACAATACCGAGTTCACGATTTCTCTCCTCGACTGCCGATATCTCGCAGGCGATCACGACCTGTTTCGCCGGCTGCATGACAAGGTCATCCCTAAGCTCGTAATGCGTGAATCCAAGGCCTTGCTGCAAGGGTTGGCGGAGGTCACGCGCGAGCGCCACGCGAAGTTCGGCATGACGCTCTATCACTTGGAGCCGAATTTGAAAGAGGCTCCGGGCGGCTTGCGCGACTGCAACGTAGCGTCGTGGCTTGCCCTGATTTCCGCCATGGACAAGCTGCACGATTGGCCGGATGCGAGTTCTCTGCGCGCTCCAGTGCGCAAGCAACTCGATTCCGCGCTCGATTTTCTAATGTCGGCACGCTGCTTCCTGCACTTCCGCCACGGCCGCGATGACAACACGCTAAGTTGGGAGGCGCAGGACGAAGCCGCCGCGCGCAAGATTGGAGCCACGATTGTTGGATCGCCGACTGGAGGCGCGGACTCTGGAGAACTCTCGCCCGCCGATTGGATGCGGATTTATTTCGGGCACGCCCGTGCCGTTCAGCGCACTGTCACCCAGTTGCTGGAAGAGATTCCGGAAGCCTGGTCGGCGCTCTACCGCCAGGTGCAGAGTTGGCGTTCGCGGCTGACGACGGCAGATTTTTCCGTGGTCGACGGCCTGATTTTTCTGCAACAGCCTTCCGCGCTGCAGGATCCGGAAGTGTTACTGCGCATGTTCCATTTCATGGCCCACCACGGGTTGAAGTTGAGCGCGACCACCGAGTACCGCATCGAGCAGGCGCTTCCGGCGCTGGCGTCCATGCCGCCCCGGGGCGCCGAACTCTGGCTCTACCTGCAGGAGACTTTGTTGCAGCCGCACGCCGCCGACGCTCTGCGCGCCATGCATTCCTTGCGCTTGTTGACCCTGCTCTTGCCAGAACTCAAGCTCATCGACTCGCTGGTGGTGCGCGATTTCTATCATCGTTTCACTGTCGACGAACATTCGTTTCTGGCCATCGAGAGCCTGCACCGCCTGAAGCAGTCGCAATCGGAGTGGGATAAGCGCTACGCCGAACTGCTCACCGAACTGGAGAGCCCCGAGTTATTATACGCGGCGCTTTTGCTACACGACACCGGCAAAGGCGTCCCCGGCGGCAATCACGTGGAGGCCAGCCTCGAGATTGCCGGCCGCGCCATGGACCGACTCGACATGGATCCGAAAGAACGGGCCGAAGTTCTCTTTCTGATCGGCAGTCATCTCGAACTGTCGGCAGCTCTGCGGCGCGACATTTTCAATCCTGAAACTGTCGCCGCATTCGCCGAAAAAATGGGAACGCCGGAGCGTCTGAAAATGCTCACGCTCATGACCTACGCCGACATCAAGGCGGTGAATCCTGAAGCGCTGACTCCGTGGAAAGCGGAAAACGTCTGGCAACTCTACATCGGTGCCGAAAACTATCTCAACCGCAGCGCCGACCAGCGCGTGCATGCCGATGTGAATGACGAGAAACTGGCCCGTCTGCGGTCGTTGGCCCCGGTGACCAGCAGCAAGTTCAAAGAATTTCTCGAGGGATTTCCGCAGCGCTATCTGCTGGTCCATTCCGCCGAAGAAGTCATGCGCCACATGGCTATGGCCGACGAACTGGGCGAAGATCCAGTCCAGGTCGAACTGAAGCGCGGACGCCACTGGTATGAGCTGACTCTGGTGACAAGAGACCGCCCTTTTCTGTTTGCCAAGCTATCCGGCGTACTGGCCGCGTGGGGCATGAACATCGTGAAAGCCAACGCGTTCTCGAACGAGG
>JBEKWZ010000051.1:0-9990 GCA_049512555.1 Candidatus Sulfotelmatobacter sp.
AGCCCTTTCCGAGCTTCTTCGAGAGCTTCCTGCAGTAACGCTTGATCGTTCACGATTCTCCGAATGGTGGATACAGCCGACTGAAAAGGACATCGCGAAAAGCTGGTCAGATCGAGAACCGAGATTCTGGTGCGAAAAGGGGAACTCGAACCCCCGCGGTTTTACCCGCCAGATGCTAAGTTCCACGCGCACGAAAAGTCAATAACTACGACCGAATGCTACCAGTCGCGCCGAAGCCGTGCCAGACAAGGCTTTCAGCCGCGGGGGAGGCACAAGGGGCCGCTACCTTGGAAGATCTGCGAGCCTTGCTGTCGCTTTGCGGGCAATCAGTCGAAAGTCCTTAAGTTGAGCATCGGACTTGACCGCCGTCAATTCGGCGCGAGCGGCAGAGAACTGGCCCGACTTGAGGGCTATCTCTCCTTCGAGCAGACGAGCCTGCAACCCATAGCCCGCAGATCCAACCTTAGCGGTCTGAGCTAAGATGGGGGCCAGTTCTTTGCGGGCTTCGGATAGGTTCCCGGCGGCCTCATCCGCGCGAGCGGCTGCCAGCTCAGACTCAAACTGCATCCAGACGTCTGCACTCGCCCGCGAAAGCTTTAGTCCGCGGTTCGCCGACGCTTGTGCGTCCTGAGTCTTCCCCTCGGCCAGAAGCACTTGAGCCAAAACAGCGTAAGAAAGAGAAGCGTCGCCGGAAGCGTTCTGTTTCTCGAAAACCTCCGCGGTCGAACGAGCCAGGGGTTCTGCTTCGGAGGGTTTGCCTTGCTCCAAGAGGATCTGGGCCAAGCGGATTTGGCTCTCCGCCAGTTGAACCTCTCCATGGATCTCTTTGCGTATTTCGATCGAGTGTTCCGCGGCAGTTCGTGCATCGTCCAGCCGGTCCTGCGCAATCAGAACGCCGGCTATATCCACCAGGCAGTATCCGACGCCGCGCTTATCGCCGAGTTGCTGGGCCCCGGCCATGGCCTCGTCATACTTCGCGCGAGCGTCGGTGGGCCGGCCTTGCGCAAAGAGAACCTCTCCGATATTCAAGGTGGCAACCCGCTCGCCAAACTTGTTACCGATGCGACGAAATATTTCGAGAGCCTGCTCCTTTACTCGGAGTGCGCCCGCCGCGTCCCCCATGCTGAGCATGACGTTTCCAATATCGTCGAGGTCGCTGGCTACTCCCCGTTCATTCTTCAGCTCGCGCTGAATGGATAACGCTTCTTCGAGGTGCTTTCTCGCCTGTGGTAAGTCGCCTTGCTGGGTCAGTAGCACTCCAAAATTGTGGGAACAAGAAGCCAGATTGCCCATGTCTCCGATTTTGCGGAATTCCAGAAGGGCTTCGTCGAACGCCTTGCGAGCACCTACGAAATCGCCCTTGTCCCCCAGCAGATTGGCGATTCCGCCCAGAGCAGCAGTGGCGCTCCGTTGATTGCCACCAGCACTCCAGAGCTCACGAGCTTTCGAGTAAGCTGCGAATGCCCGATCTGGGTCTCCCAGGCGTACCGAAGCCCATGCCTCTTTCGATTTAGCTGCGGCCAAAAACAAATGGCTGCCTTGCGCACCGGCTCGCGCAGCGGCTGTGACGGCGGCTTGTTGGCTGCGCCGGAAGTCACTGAGAGCCTCGGCTGCGGTAGCTTCGGCTAGGTCGATGCGCGCATCTTGGTTCGCAGGTTCGGGAAGACTGCGCATCAGAGCTACGGTTTGCAACGCATCTTTTCCCTGGCCGGAGCGTGATTGCGCGCTGGCCAATCGCAGGGCATAGCTGAGATCGTCTGGGAAAAAGGTTCTCAGAGTGCGGTAGATCTCGACAGCCGCGGGAAGGTCGTTGGACAATTCCCGATAACGGCCTTCGATGGAAAGCTGCTCCTCGCGCGACAGGTTGTGCGAGAGGCCGAAGGCTGTCGCCGCTTCTTCCCGCGCCTTCGTGTCGTATCCCAGCCCTGCCCACGCTTCGGCGAGCGCTGAGTGCGAGAGTGCGTACTTGGGAGCGGCAGCGGTCGCTTTTTCTAAAAGATCTCGAGCGGCCAGCGCATCGAAACTTTCAAGTTTGGCCAGACCTTCGGCGTACAACCGCGCCGCATTAGGATTGGACGGTAAAGACGAGCGTACTTGAGCGGCCTGCTCGCTTGAAATTTTGGCAACCGCCAGGCGCTCTCGCATCCGGGATCCGGCTTCAGAGATCAGATCAAACAGGTCAGCTTCATTTCCGGTGACGGCATCTTCCGCCACCGTCTCTCCGGCAGCCGCGTCTTGCAGTCGAAGATCCAGCCGGATCAGCCTCTTATTTCCGTCTTGCAAAATCGTGTAGGAACCAAGCGCGACATAATCGGTTCCCAGGTTCGATCGCAGACGCAGCAGAGAATCCTTGGCAAGGGTGTCCGCTTCGCCCCAGGGCAGGTCGCGACTGGCCCGGGCGATTTGCTCACCCGGGATAATGCGAAGGTGCTCTCCCGCTGCCAGTTCGGTATTCAACATCTCCGCCAACGCCAGGGACAGCCACTTTGTATCCTCGCGTCCGCTAAGATTTCGGAAACCGAGCACCGCGACCGAGGGCCGCATCTTCACGGCCGGAAGACCGATCACGGGTCCCGTTCGCTCCGCGGGCCGCCCAACCCGAGATCGATAGACCAGAACTCCGGCCCCCATCAACGCTGCCATTGCCACCGCTATTCCGGTCCGTATTCCAATCGCGCCCTTGCGTGGAACAACGTGTTCGACCACGACCCGCGCCAGCGATCGGCTCTCCAGCCGAAATGTTTCTTCTACTTCCTGCGTTGTCCCGAGTGGTGTTTCTTCGACCTCATGAACGGCCTCAGTGAACTGGTAGCCCCGGCCGGGTAAATTGACGATGTATCGCTTCTCTTGGGAGGAGTCGCCCAGCGCTTTCCTGAGCACGAAGACGTTCTGACTCAGATTGGACTCTTCGACGAAGCTGTTGGGCCACAACATCTTCATCAAGTCATCTTTTGAAACCACTCGATCCCGATTCTCAATCAGCGCTACCAGCGTTTCAATCACCTTTGGAGTCAGCGGGACGGGGTCCGTGCCACGCGTTAAAAGCCTTTTTTCAGGATCCAGACGAAAAGGTCCGAACTCATACAAGTGCTTGATCTGGCTAGGCTTAGTTGCCATTAAGAAACCTTTGAGAACTTTTGAGTGGCGTTTTGAAGACTCTTGTGGTCGGTCTCATGCATTCTGCACTGCGTTCGGCGGGGGAAGAAGCGGCGCAATACCCAAGTGGCAAGCAATCTACCACTGATTTCCCCGTCAGGCAACGAGGAAGAACGGTGAGCCGACGCATGGTAGTCACGGAAATCACGATCGAGACCAACCAGGTTCTGGTGATCAAGAGAAAGCAAGTCACCCGAACCAGGTGCAGTGAATGTGCGAGCGGGGCCGAATTCGTGCCACTCGACGAGGTAAAGGTAAATGTCCCGGTGGATGACACAAGGATCCGCCAGGGCGTCGAGGCCCTTATTACCCCTCACTTTGCCGGCGCCGCGGACGGCTCCTACAGACCTTCTCTGCGGTCCTGGCGCGGCGCAACATCGCTTGCAAGACGATTCCGCAACTTTCTAAGACGCGGCGCGAATGGGAAAGCTAGACCCCTAGATTGAAAGGCCGGAGATCCAAAGGTGTTGACAAGGTGTGAGTTTGTCGTTGGTCCGTGGGCGAATCACAAATCGATGAAGGAGTGAGTTAAATATGTCTGACAAGTTTCGTGCTGTTTCTTTCTTGCGAAGAGTGCGTCAGCACCTTCATGCTTCCATTGGCGGCAGGCTGCGCATCGTGACGTGTCTTGTTGGCTTAGTCATCCTCGCCGCAGGCACCGCAATCGCCGACGTTTACCTGCGCAACCTTTTTCCGTTTCTCGATCTCACCGGCTTTTCCGGGACGTACAGCAACACCGGAAGCGTCGATCTGAGTGGCCCGTTCTTTCAGAGTCTCGGAACGAATGGTAGAACCTGCGGAACTTGCCACCAACCCAACAACGCATTCGGATTGAGTGCCGTCGACGCCCAATTCCGATACTTCATAAGCCGCGGCAAAGATCCGCTGTTTGCGCAGATCGATGGTTCGACTTGTCCCACCGGTCCGATAGACAACAGTCTGGTCCTGAACAACGGACTGATTCGCATCGGACTGACCGTTCCGCCGAATAGCACCGACGCATCCGCGCCGCAATACACGATCACAGCCGTGCAGGATCCTTATGGCTGCGCCCTTACCACCGATTCTCAGGGAGTGCAGACAGTTTCCGTTTATCGGCGGCCGTTACCAACTACAAATCTAGGTTTCCTGAGTGCGGTCATGTTCGATGGCCGGGAGTCCTTTACGCTCCCTCTGAACAATGGCCAAACCTTTCCCGCCAACCTGAACGCTGACTTGACGCAACAGGCAATTGACGCAACTCTGATCCATGCTCAGGGCGAGCAGGCTCCCACGAGCGCGCAACTCAGCGATATCGTGAATTTCGAACTAGCTCTCAATTCTGCGCAGTTGTTTGATTTCGCCGCCGGAGATCTCTCGAAAAAAGCGCAGGGAGGAGCCCAATTCCTCTCTACGCAACCGTACTATCCGGGTGTGAACGATTCTCTGGGCGCCGACCCTCAGGGAAAACCGTTCACGCCCGATGTATTTACGATCTATGCGTCCTTCCAGAACTCCCGGAATTCGCAGCAAGCTTCGATTGCGCGCGGCGAGCAGATCTTCAATACGCAACCCCTGACGATCAGCAATGTGCCCGGACTCACCACCGGCAATCAGCAGATTGCGGGAACCTGTACCACCTGCCACGATAACTTCAACGTGGGAAATCACTCGTTGCCCTTGCCGCTGGATATTGGTACCAGCCGCTCCCTAATCTATGAAACCGATCCGAATATCCTGGCTGGACTGAAGGAATTGCAAATGCCAGTCTTGCCGGTGTTCGAGTTGGTCTGCACCCAGGGGCCGCTCGCCGGCAATACGTACTACACCTCCGATCCCGGCAAAGCGCTGATCACCGGACAATGCAGCGACATCGGCCGAGGCAAGGGTCTTATTCTGCGAGGTCTGGCCGCGCGTGCACCGTATTTTCATGACGGAGTAGCAGGCAATTTGCAGCAAGTCGTGAATTTCTACAACCAACGCTTCCAGATAGGTCTCACACCGCAGCAGATGCAGGACCTGATCAACTTCCTGCAAACGCTTTAACCTCTGCACTCGCGCGAACTGGCGCCGGCTGCGGTGACCGGCGCCAGTTCCGAACTGTGCGGTAAGACCAAAGTTGCTCCGCCATATTTTTCAGCCGACGCCGAGACGGTGAACGACGGCCTGGAAGCGCGGATCTGAACGGATTGGGTCGAACTGCGGATCGACATTGATGAAGAGCAACCAGTAGTCGTGATGTTGATACGACTTTTCCAGCCACTCGAGAGCGGTGGCGCGATCTCCCTTCAGCACTGCCCAGGCTGTGACGTCATAGGGTCGACGGGCGCCAGCCTTGGCTTCGTCCATCGCTTTGCTGAAGGCACGATCGATTTTGGCCGGATCCTGGCTGGCAAGTGCCTGCAAGAATTCTCCCTGAGGCTCTTTGGCGTCTGCGGCGTGCCAGTCATCCCAGCGGTGCTCGAAAAGATAGCCGGTAGTCAGCATGCTGTAACCGAGATGGTAGTGCGGGTCGCGTTCGAGGATGCTTTTGGAAACGGCAATCACACCGTCGAAATCTCGCTGGTACTTGCGCAGGACAGCGAGATCCACATCCACGATGAGTGCAAGAGGATCGAGGCGGCGGGCAATATCGAGTTGCGCTTCCGCTTCTGCGAAGCGGCCATGAGCCATAAGGCCCAGGGCATAATATTGATGGGCGCTGGCGTAGTTGGGGTTCAACTCGAACGCCTTTTTGTATTCGCGCTCGGCGGTCGGCCAGTCGTAGTCGTAATGCGCGGCTACCATCCCCAGCGCGGCGTGCGGCTCGGCGAGTGATGGATCAAGCTGCAGTGCCTTGATGGCGGCGTCGCGGGCGCGCGGAATGTATGCCGCCGGATCGACTTCTTCGACATCGCCAATCGCAATCAGAGAATCCGCCAGGGCCGCCCATGCCAGAGCATAGTTAGGGTCGCGCGCGATCGCCTGCTGCAACAGGTCAACGCTCTTGAGTTCGGAAGGAAAGTTTCGCTGGTTCCAGAGATAGCGTGCTTCCAGGTATAGAGCGTGGGCTTCGGGGTCGTGGGCCGCCGGTGTGTCCTTAGCAGAAAGGTTGCGCGCCAGAGCGCGCGCAATCGAGCCGGCGATCTGGGATTCGATCTGCATCCAATCGTTGGTCGTGCCGTCGTAGGTCTGGCTCCAAATCGTGAAGCCATCGCGCGTGCGATTCAGTTCGACGGTAACGTGGGTGCGATCGCCAGAACGCTGCACGCTGCCTTCCACCACGGCCTCGACGTTTAAGCGTGAGCCGATGTCGCGGAGGTCGTCGTGTTTTCCCTTGAACACGTATGCGGACCGTCGCCCAGCCACGCGGACGCCATCTAGGTGGGAAACAGAAGCGGCGATTTCGTCCGTTAACCCATCACTGAAAGCGTCATCGAACGACGGCGTACTGAGATTGTCGAGGGGAAGGATTGCAATCGACGAAATCGGAGCGGGTCGCCCCCAATGCCATAAAGAGAATCCCGCCAGGCCCAGCACCGCCAAGACTCCCGCAGCCAGCCACAGGCCAACTTGTGAGCTGCGCTTGCGGGCGTGCGATGTCAACCCGATCTCATAGCGGGCCGTAAAATCCCGGCGCTCCGGCTCAGCCGTTATATCTCTTTCGATTTCAGTTTGGGGAAGCTGTACCGGCGGTTCCGATACCGGCGCCGGCCCTTGATTCTGAGCTGCCGGTTCGAGGGTCGAACTGGCGATCGGCCCAATCCAGCGGTAGCCGCGGCGTTCGATGGTCGCGATAAAGATTGGATTGTCGGCGGAGTCGCCTAAAGCGTCGCGCAGGCGCATGATGGCGCTGCTGATGCCCTGTTCGAAATCCACAAAGACGCCCGCGGGCCAGAGAGTCTGACGAAACTCCTCGCGCGTAATCACTTCCCCGGGACGGGTCAACAACAGGGTGAGCGCTCGAAAGGGAAGGTCTTGCAGCCTGACCTTGACCCCGTTCCGCCGGAGTTCGCCCGCACGAAGGTCCGCCTCGAACACACCGAAGCGAATGAGGACTGTAGGCGACTGCGGAGAACCCATAAGGAATGATCGACGGGGGAGCTAACAGTCTACCACTGCCGCCTGACTCAGTGGAAACGGGTCGGCTTTGGGCTCGGAGGAAGTCGCTTTTTCAGGCAATAAGATCGCCCAAGCGATTGCAAACAAATATTTTATCTCGCCAGATACCCGCCAGCCTCCCGCTATCTCCGGACCATTGACCGAAAGCGTGTTTCCAAGCGAGAGTCGCCCAGGATTGAACGCGGTCCCCGCAAGACAAAACCAAAAGCAATTCACTCTCAGGAGACAACACAAATGAATTTGAATTATCGGCAAGGCAAGGGCTCGGGCATGATTGTCAGGGTGCTCGGCATGCTCGCCGCTGTGGTCATGAGCGCCGGGGTGGTAATCCCGGTGCAAGCACAAACCTACCCTGTGGCTTTTCCGGAGCCCACAACTTTCCTTTCGGCCCCGGCCCCGGATACCACCAGCTCAACCACAGCTGTCGCTATCGGGGATTTCAACGGGGACGGCAAACTCGATACCCTCAACATCGATTCCGGTTCCCGAATCAACGTCATGCTGGGCAAAGGGGACGGCACGTTCGAAGCGCCGGTCACAACCCTCATCGCCGCGGCAAACTTCTTCCCCGAAGCGATTGCCGTGGGCGATTTCAACGGTGATCACGTGCTGGACGTCGCGGTTTGGGCCGCCAATTCCACCACGGGCAATACGCAGGTGAATATCTACTTGGGCACCGGGACGGGCACCTTCACTGCGGGCGCAACTTATACCGCTCCGAGCAGCAACAACTTCAATCCCGGCCCGAATAGCATTGTCGCGGAAGATGTCAACGGCGACGGCAAACTCGACCTGGTCGCTATGACTCCGTATAACGGCGTGTTCGTTTTCCCGGGCAACGGCGACGGCACCTTCCAGACACCGGTGGTCAACACCACAGTTTGTACAAATACTATTGGGAATTGCGAATCTCTGGCTGTCGGCGATCTGAATGGCGACGGCAAGCCCGACCTCGCTGTCCAGTCAAACGACACAGTTGGTGGCGGGATGAGCATTCTGCTGAACAACGGCAGTGGCACATTTGGAACAGGGACATACTACCCTGTGGCAATCAGCGGTGTTTATGCCAACGGCAGCATCGCCATCGGTGATGTGAACGGCGACAAAAAGCCAGACGTGGTCGTCGCCAGCAGTTCTGTCACTGCCATTGTCTATCTGAACCAGGGAAGCGGCACCTTCAAAGTCAACGGCACGGTCGGTAGCGTTCCTGTTAACCCCACAAACAACGTGGTGCTGGTCGACATCAATAACGACAAGAAGCTGGACATTGTTGTCCCCGACGGTCATGGAGACGTCTTAACGTTTTACGGCAAAGGCAACGGGACCTTCAGCAACGGGCCGGTGTACCCGCTCCAGGCACCGAACAACAGCGGCGACTACCTTGTCGCGATCGGCGACTTCAACGGGGACGGCACCCCCGACCTGCTGGACACCAATGGGTTGAATACCAACTCGGTGTCTCTGGGCCGGGGCGACGGAAGTTTCCAGACGAACCAGGCGTATAACTACAACACAAACCTGGTAGCCGGTAATATCGCGACCGCCGACTTTAACGGCGATGGATTCCCCGACATCGCGCAACCGATCGGTGGTGTCGTGAATGGCACATCGACCAACGGAAAGATCGGGATCAACCTGGGCAGTTCGCACGGCGTACCGGGAACCACGTCTGTGGTCACCGTCAGCACTTGTGCGAACAACATTGTCGAGTGGGTTGCCACCGGCGATGTGAACGGCGACGGCAAGGCTGACATCGTCGCCGCCATGCAGGACGCCTCTTTTGCCGGGTGCCAGAACAATACCGTTGCCGTGTTAGAAGGCTTGGGAACGGGAAAGTTCAAGGCCTCCGCGTACTATCCCACTGGCTCAACCACACAGGAGCAGACTATCTACCTGGTCGATATGAACGGCGATGGCAAGCTCGACATCGTCACCGGAAACGCCGACGGCTCCATCAGCGTGCTACTGAACAAGGGCAACGGCACCTACGACCCGGGAACTTTGAATACCAGTCTTACGTCAGTCTTCACTTCTGGCATCGCTCTGACCTTCGCCGACTTCAACGGCGACGGAAAGATGGACATCGCGGTCTCGGCTTCCATTAATTCTCCGGGGGTCGTGTACGTGCTGCCGGGTAACGGCAATGGCACATTCGGCATTCCCATCGAGACGGCATTGCCGTATTCTCCAACCAAGCTGGTCGCGGCTGACTTCAACAAAGACGGGAAGGCAGACTTGCTGGTCGCTGGCCAGTTTCCCGGCTGCGGATCGTATGCGCTTACCTACGCCTTCCTTGAAGGCGCCGGCAACGGTACGTTCACGGCTGGTCCCATAGAGTGCTGGTCCGCCGGCACGCCCGGCAATCCAGTCGCAGTCGACCTCAACGGCGACGGCAACCTCGATGTGGTCATCCCCTACGATGGGGCGCCTGGCAGCCCCGCTATTCTCCAGGGCAAGGGCGACGGCACGTTCACCGGTTCCCAGTATTTTTACACCGGGCAGGCTGCCATCAGCGCCGTGGTTGCCGACTTCAACGGCGACGGTATGCCAGATGTCGCCCTCGTCAACTCCTCCACATTCAATCCCGAATTTCTCACGATGATGTTCAACAGCACGCAGCCGGTGAGCGTCTCGCCGCTGCTGGTTAACTTCGGCGCGATTACCGTAGGAGCGAGCAAAGCCGAGACCATCGTTCTCACCAACGACCAGAGCACGGCGCTGGCGATCGCCAGCATCACTCTGGGAGGAACCGAT
>JBEKWZ010000052.1:0-9940 GCA_049512555.1 Candidatus Sulfotelmatobacter sp.
GTTCGGTTTCGGCTTCCGGCAAATCGAACGGGATGCGATTGGTCTCGGCGTAGGCCGCCATCAGGTAGCAGAAGAACCCGATGAACTGGCCATGAAAAATGTTCCAGCGTGGAATGAATCCCCAGAAATGTCCCTGCTGCGCGTGCACAATATCGCGCAGGCTGAAGCTGCCAGACATGATCAGCACGCCGACCAGGGAAATGCCGAGCGAGATTTCGTAGCTCACCATCTGGGCGCTGGCGCGCAGTCCGCCGAGCAGCGAATATTTATTGTTCGACGACCATCCGGCGAGCGCGACGCCGTACACACCGATCGAGGTGACGCCGAGAATCAGCAGCAGCCCGGTATTCACGTCGGTGATCTGAAACGGGATGGGGTATCCACCGATGGTGATCGTGTTGCCGAAGGGAATCACGGCAATCGAGGTCAGCGCGAAGATGACGGCAATCAACGGTGCTGCGATAAACAGCGGCTTGTAGACGTGCGGCGGCGTCAAGTCTTCCTTGAAAAGAAATTTCAGGCCGTCGGCCGCGGGCTGCAGCAGGCCAAACGGGCCGACCCGCGTAGGTCCCCAGCGATTTTGCATATGGCCGACGACCTTGCGTTCGAGCCAGACCGTGTAGGCGACCGCAGTCAGCAGAACGCCGATAACTACTGCCGACTTAATAATCGACGTGAGCAGGTAGATCCGGATCGGCTCGACAACAAACCAGTGGGCCAGAGCTGCGAGTGATTCTCTCATCAGTCTGCCGCGACCTCAGCGGGTTTGACTTCGTGACTTTCCATCACTGATTTCAATGTGCGCGAGTAGCGTCCGAGGGTGCCGGAGGTGAACAGGCCGTCATTGGCGGGCGTAATCGATTCCGGCTTGTGAGCCGCGCCCGGACCGCTGTTCGTGAGCGACGTATGCTCGGTGTTACCCGCGAGAAGATTGATGCGGGAAAGGGCGTAGCCAGGAACCAGCCGCTGGATTTCATCGAGAATCGCCATGGGGTCGAGCGGGCTGAGTTTCGGCTCCAGGCCTTGCATCTCAAGCCAGACCGCGTGCCGGTCGGCCTCGCCGGACTGCGCGCCGCGAGACTGTCCCATGTCGGCGTGGGTGCCTCCACCGAAGGGAACAAGCTTGCGGACGTCGAAGCCCATGGCGTCGGCGATGCGGACGATCATTTCGAAATCAGCTTTTGTGCCGGAAATCTCGCCGGCTTTCTTGACGAGTTGCACGTCGCCGCAGGTGTTGGTCATGGTGCCGGACTTTTCGTAGGCATTGGCGGCAGGCAGAACTACGTCAGCCATGATTGCCGTTTCGGTGAGGAACATGTCCTGCACGACGACGAAAGTTTTGGAGAACGCGAAGGGATCGATATTCAGGCGTCCGATGGGATTCGAGCCGACCACGTAGAGCGCTTTCAACTGGCCGCTCTTGCCGGCTTCGACCATACCGGGGAGATCGAGGCCAGCGGATTGCGGGATGGCCCATTCCTGATGGAAGTCGCTGGTTCCGGCACTAGGGTGATAGCCGGGGAGCAGGTCGGGATAAAGGCCCATGTCGGCGGCGCCGCGCGAGTTGGCGTTATCGGCGAGGCATATGAACTTGGCCCCGGGGATGGTCGAGCCGAAGCCGACGAGGCTGGCAATATCGTTGCCGCGAATTTCCGAACCGAAAATGATGATGAGATTTTGCTCGGCGCGCAACTTGACGCGGAGGGCCTGCAAGGCTTGCGCGGGCGAGTCGCCCGCGCCCACACGGGCCGTGATGGCTTCGAGAGCCTTGTCGTCGCCGGCTAGGAATGCGGAGACCTTGCCTTCTGCTCCTGCAGGAATCTGAAGGAAGCTTGTAGCCTGGCGTCGCAGTTTAATTGACTCGGAGTTGACGACGTACAACCGGGCGCGGTGCAGGCGGACATTGTTTCGAATCTGCCAGGCCAGCAGCGGATGCTGCTCGGTGGGATCGTTGCCGATCAGCAGAATCGCCGGAGCGTTGTAGACGTCGGCCATGCTGGCGGTCGCGTCGGGCTTGCCGCGAAGCGCTGCCGAAAGGGCAGGGAAGTCAGCGGTGCGGTGATGATCGACGTTGTTGGTCTTCAGCACCACGCGGGCAAATTTCGAAAGCAAGTATGCCTCTTCGTTCGTGGTGCGGGTCGAGCCAACAACGCCGATCGCCGAGCCGCCGTCTTTGTCTCGAACTTCAGCAAACTTCTTTCCGACGAGTTCGAACGCTTCTTCCCAGGTGGCGGGTGTGAGTTTACCGTCCTTGCGGATGAGGGGCCGCGTCAGGCGGTCTTCGTGATTGGCGAAATCGAAGGCGTAGCGGCCCTTGATGCAGAGGAAGTCGCCGTTGGTCCCGCTCTTGTCGCGGTTGTCGCCGCGAACGATTTCCATGCCAGTGTCGGAGCGGCGCACGCCTAACGTGGTTTTGCAGCCGTCGCCGCAGTGGGTGCAGACGGTGCCGACATGCTTCATTTCCCAGGGGCGCGTTTTGTAGCGATACGCGCCGGAGGTGAGCGCGCCCACGGGGCAAATGTCGATGCACATGCCGCACTCTTCGCACTCCAGATGGTCCTCTTTATTAGGAGCGATGAGCGAGCTCACGCCGCGGTTCTGTACGCCGAGCGCCCACACGTCCATGCCCTCGCCGCAGACCCGCACGCAGCGATAACACAGGATGCAGCGCGGGCGATCGAAGAAGACCACGGGAGACCACTGCTGCTCCTCCTTGTGGTTCTTCGCCTCCATGAATTTCGATTCGGCGGCACCGTAGCTGAACGTCATGTCCTGCAGTTCGCACTCGCCGCCTGCGTCGCAGACCGGGCAATCCAGCGGGTGATTGCCGAGCAGCATTTCGAGCATCGACTTGCGCGCCTGCTTGATCTCGTCGCTGTCAGTGGTGACGATCATACCTTCGCCGACCACCGTAGTGCAGGCGGTTTGCAGCTTGGGCATTTTCTCAACCTTCACCAGGCACATGCGGCAAGCGCCCTGCAGCGAAAGATTGGGGTAATAGCAAAACGAGGGCACTTCGATGCCCACGGTCTTGCAGGCTTCAATAAGCAGCGTACCCGCGGGAGCCGTGAGCTTCTTGCCGTCGACAGTGAGATTTACGTCAGCCATATTTGTAGCGCCGGCGTCCCGCCGGCTGTCGCGAGGGCATCCCGCCCGCGCAGCTATCAGCACACTAGAACCTGCGGGCATTCGCCCGCACTTCGGGCCGGCGAGACGCCGGCGCTACGCTAACACCGGTTCCGCAGCCGCTTGCTTCTCGTACGGGCACGGCTTGCCGTCTAAATGATCCTCGAATTCTTTGCGGAACTTTTTCACGAAGGCAATGGTCGGCATTGCGGCCGCGTCGCCCAGCGGACAGAAGGTTCGTCCGAGCATGTTTTCCGCCAGGTACTGGATGTTGTCAATGTCCTTCTTCATCCCGCCGCCGGAGTGAAAACGCACCAGCGTCTTCTTGATCCAATCCGTGCCTTCGCGGCAGGGAATGCACCATCCACAACTTTCGTGCTGGTAAAACTTCATGGTGCGCAGGGCGAATTTCACGATGCACTGCTGGTCGTCGACGACGACTACGCCGCCGGAACCGAGCATGGATCCAGCCTTCGCAACCGAATCGAAATCCATGGCAACATCAATCTCGCTGGCGGTGAGACAGGGGCATGACGCTCCTCCGGGAACGACGGCTTTCAATTGGCGACCGTCGGGGATGCCTCCGCCAACCTCGTAGAGCATCTTCTTCAAGTTGTAGCCCATGGGCAGTTCGTAAACGCCGGGCTTGGCGATGTTACCGCTCAGGCAGAACAGGCGCGTGCCGCCGTTCTTCGGCGTGCCCAGCTTGGCGTACCAGTCGGCGCCGCCCAGAATAATGTGCGGCACGTTAGCCAGGGTTTCGGCATTATTAATAACGGTCGGCCCGCCCCACAAACCGACCACAGCCGGAAACGGAGGCCGGATGCGGGGGATGCCGCGCTTGCCTTCAAGCGATTCCATGAGCGCGGACTCCTCGCCGACTTCGTAGGCCCCGGCGCCGCCGTGCCAGTAAATGTCGAGGTCACGTCCGCTGCCGAAAATATTTTTGCCGACGAAGCCCTTGGCGTACGCATCGCGAATCGCTTTCTGCATGATGATCGAAAGATAGCGGTACTCGCCGCGAATGTAGATGTATCCGCTTTGCGCGCCCACGGCTAACGCGCCGATCATTACGCCCTCGATCACCGAGTGGGGATCGTGCTCGAAAATCAGGCGGTCTTTGCAGGTGCCGGGCTCGCTCTCGTCGCCGTTGCACAGCACATATTTCGGCTTGGCCGACTGCTTGGGCACGAACGACCACTTCATCCCGGTGGAGAATCCTGCGCCGCCGCGACCGCGGAGGCCGGAATTCTTGACCTCGTTAATGATGGCGTCGGGCTCCATGGCGAGCGCCTTCTGCACGGCTTTGTAGCCGTCGAGTTCCAGATAGCGGTCGATCGAGGCCGCACCCTGGCCGAAGCGCCGGGAGACGACTCTTACTTCGTCGGGATGCGAGACTAAGTCAGCCATGAAAAAATTAAGTCATTGAGCGATTGAGTCATTGAGTGGTGAAAACCTAGGCGCTTAATCGCCCGATCACCCAATCGCACAATCGCTAAGTTTTCTTACTGCGTTCCCTGTTTCTTATAGTCGTCGAGAATCCTGTCGATTTTCTCGGTCGTCAGGTTCTCGTGAAAGTCGTAATTCACTTGTGCTGCCGGGGCCCAGCTGCAGGCGCCGATGCATTCCACTTCTTCGAGCGTGAACAGGCCGTCGGGCGTGGTTTGCTTGTGGCCGACGCCGAGTTTTTTGGCGCAGTGCTGCAGGATGTCTTCTCCGCCGCGTACCAGGCAGCTGATGTTGGTGCAGACCTGCACGTTGAACTTGCCGCGCGGCTTGGTGGTCAGCAGGGAGTAGTAGCTGATCACGTTGCGGACCTCGAGTTCGGTCAGGTCGAGGCGGGAGGCAATTTCCATGATGACTTCGTCCGACAAATAGCCGACTTCGTCCTGCGCGTAAAGCAGCGTCGGGACGAGCGCGGAGCGTTTCGTCGGATAGTGCGGGACCATCTCGGCGAAGCGGGTTTCGAATTCTTCGGAAAATTTCATAGAGAATTGAGTGATTGTGCGATCGGGCGATTTTGTGATTGAAAACTCACGCTGCATGTCTCGCCGTACGTTGCGAGGCCGCAAAAATCGCCGTCAATTCATTCGCCTCTTTAAGCAGAGCCTCCGTTTTCGCCAAAGGAACGATTCCAGATTCCGTCATCAGTTCCAGCCACAGAATTACTTCGTCTGCTTCCTCAACCACTACTCCGATCTTGGCCACAAATTCAGCCTTCGACCGGGCCCGGCAAACAGCCCGATAATTTGCAGCAACCGATGTGCGACTTCTCAAAAGTTGCTTGCCCATCACTTGCGCATCCGTCTTATACGGCAGCGACCGGTAGAGCCGAATCACCCGCAAGGCGAACGCTTTTGTTCGATCCCGCAACTGCTCCGGCTGACTGTTCACAGCCACCACCCTTCAAATCGCCCAATCACCCGATGACCCAATCACTCAATTCCTTACCGGTCAATTTCTCCCAGCACAATATCGATGCTGCCGA
Source organism: Candidatus Sulfotelmatobacter sp. (assembly GCA_049512555.1). Taxonomy (GTDB): domain Bacteria; phylum Acidobacteriota; class Terriglobia; order Terriglobales; family Acidobacteriaceae; genus Sulfotelmatobacter. The sequence goes on from JBEKWZ010000052.1 coordinate 5,615, forward strand.
TGGCTGCGACAACGTCCGCCAGCAGGCGCCCTTCGCACATTGTCGGCAGGGTTTGCAGATTTGCAAAACATGCTGACCGCATGTGCACGCGGTAAGGTTTCGCCGTGCCGTCGCTCACGATGTAGTAGCCCATCTCGCCACGCGGCGATTCGACTGCCTGGTAGACTTCGCCCGCCGGAACCGCAAATCCTTCGGTGATGATTTTGAAGTGGTAGATGAGTGATTCCATCTGCGTCTTCATTTTTTCGCGGTCGGGCAGAACCACGCCGGGAGCGTCGGCTTTGGTGCGGCCTTCGGGCATACCGTCGAGCGCCTGCCGCACGATCCCGATCGACTCGCGGAGTTCCTGCACGCGGCACATGTAACGGGCGAAGACGTCGCCTTCCTGCGAGACTGGCACTTTGAACTGGAACTTGTCGTAACTCGAGTACGGCATGTCACGGCGCAGGTCGAAGTCGACGCCACTGCCGCGAAGGGTTGGGCCGGTTGCGCCGAGTGCGATGGCGTCTTCGGCGGTCATGCGGGCGACGCCCTTGGTACGCATCGTCCAGATGGGATTGCCGGTCAGCAGATTTTCGTACTGATCGATGCGCTCGGGAAAGGAGCCGGCGAAATCGCGCACGCGATCAAAGAAGCCGAGCGGCGGTTCGAGCGCGACGCCGCCTACACGGAAGTAGGAGGTCATCATGCGCTGTCCGCTGATCATTTCAAACATCTTCAGAACTTCTTCGCGTTCGCGGAAGCAATATAAAAAGACTGTCAGCGCGCCGATGTCCATGGCGTGCGTGCCCAGCCAGACGAGATGCGAATTGATTCGCGTGAGTTCGTTCAGCAGAACGCGCAGCCACTGTGCCTTGGGCGGAATCTCCAGCCCCAGCAATTTCTCTACTGCCAGCACATAGCAGAGATTGTTGGTCATGGGGCAGAGGTAGTCGATGCGATCGGTGAGCGGCACGACCTGCTGATAGAACTTGGCTTCGCAGGTTTTTTCGATTCCGGTGTGCAGGAAGCCGATGTCGGGCATCATGCGGACGACGGTTTCGCCGTCAATCTCGAGCAGCACGCGCAGCACGCCGTGAGTCGACGGATGTTGCGGGCCCATGTTCAGGATCATGGTGCGATCCTGGCCGGGTTCGAGCACGGGAGTCGGGGTGAGGTGCGCCATCTCGTATGCTAGCGATAGCCCTCCACCGGATAATCCTTGCGTAGCGGGTGACCTTCCCAGTCCTCGGGCATCAGAATGCGTCGCAGATAAGGATGCCCGGTGAATCGAATGCCGAACAGATCGAACACTTCGCGCTCGAAATAATTGGCGCCGGGCCAGACCGAAGTCAACGACTCGATGGCTAGGCTGTCGCTGTTCAGGTGAACTTTCAGTCGGATGCGCTCCTTTTTCGGAATGGAGAGAAGATGATAGACGACCTCAAACCTGGGTTCGGCCGGATACCAGTCGACGCAAGTGACGTCGGAAAGAAAATTGAAGGGGCAGGCGGGGTCGTCTTTCAGTACCGAGCAGGCTTCGCGGATGAAAGGGCGATCGATGAAAATCGTCATCTCCTCGCGATCGAACTTGGCACGGGTTACGGCCTGGGGATTCCATTCGACGAGGCGGGCCACGGCGGGATGGTTCTTCAGTTGCTCCAGGTCGGTAATGGCAGGGGCTAGGGGCATTAGAAGTTTCCTCGCTTGGGATTGGTTTCGCCCCAGTCGAGCACGCCCTTCTTCCAGACATAGAAGAATCCGACGAGGAAAATCCCGATGTACACGAACATTTCCCAGAGGCCGAAATGGCCCTGACCCTGCTCCTTAAGTTTGCGTAGAATGACTGCCCAGGGATAGATGAATACGGCTTCAACATCGAACAGAATGAACAGCATAGCGACCAGATAGAACTTCACCGAGAAGCGCTGGCGGGAGTCGCCAACCGGGGTCATGCCGCATTCATAAGGAGAGAGTTTGGCGCGGGTGGGACGGCGCACCCCGATCAACCAGGAAAGCGTCACAATCGCAGTCGCAATGCCGCCCGCCATAAGAATATGGATCAAAAATGGGAGGTAGCGTGCGAAGTAATTGTCGGGCATAGGATGAGATGGATATAATTCGCGCCAAGCGTTGCTTAAACGTTCTAGATTATGGGCTTACACTCGGAGTGTCAAGCGAGTGAGCGACAAATTGCGTAATTGTGTAATTTGGTAATTGAGGAATTGAAAAAACGAGCGCGACCTGGCGGTGAAGTAACGGATTCGCCGACTTTCAATGGCTCAATTACACAATCACGGAATTACAGAATCCTTATGATCTTTGGCTTCAATACCGACGTCAAGCATGGCGACACGATCTACCACGTGCAGAGCGAAGCGCGTGAGAGCGAACTCCTTTTGCAGACCCAGGTCTTTGTGCGCGGGCGCTGCATCGGGAAGCGCGCGACATCTTACGCCAGCAAGCCCAGCGAAGCGGCCGTCGCCGACCCACAGAAAGAACAGCGGCTGCGCGAGCAGCACCGATTGGTGCTGGACGCGATCCGGGAAGGCAAACTGGACAACGTTTTGGATCATCCCGAGGCCGAAGCGCTGGCGGCGGTGAAAGAGCTGGATGTTCAATGGTTGAACGCGGAGTCGATTCCTTCTGACCGCAACCTGACCATGCAGTTGCGCGTGACCGAAGGCGGCGCTGCGGCGGGTGGGGCGCGACTGACGTTTCGGCTGGCCCGTCCGGGGGCAACGCCGTTCTATACCCAGACGGTGGCGGATTCGGGCGGCGCGGCAGAAATCAAGATTGAAGTCGAAGAAGCCGACTTGCCGGATTCGACGCTGCTGGTTCAAATCAACCAGGAAGGCCGCACCGCGACGCGGAAGTTCGTGTTGCGGAAAGCGGAGTGAACGCGCTAGCCGGATAGTCCTGCACGCGTCTATAATCAGGCCCCATGGGCCATCTCTTCGAGTCGGTTAATTTTCTGGATCGAGACTGGGACGTTCGCGTGCTCGAAAGCTGTTCACTGCACTCGGTATTTGTGTGGCTGCTCCTGGCGGTGCTGGTATTCGGCATGCTTTCTAGCTTGATGCTTTACGGGATTTTCGATCTCCACCGCTTCAACTGGACACTCGCTTTGCCGCTGGCCGCTCTATCCTTTCCGCTTTTTCGCGCCGCGCATCTGGTCTACCGACGTCTTAGACGTTGATCCGCAATTGAAGCGCCGCAATCATTATGCGGCGTTGAGAAGCCTCACCGAATGAAACTTCACATCAACGGGGAAGAGCGCGATTTCGGCGGCTCTCCCACTCCCCTCAATCTCACCGCGCTGGTGGAAATCCTCGGCATGAAGGCCGACCGCGTGGCCGTGGAACTGAATCTCGACATTGTGCCCCGCGACCGCTGGGCTGCGACTACGCTGAACGATGGCGACCGGTTGGAGATTGTGCACTTCGTCGGCGGCGGCCTGCCGCCCGATTCCCGCCAGGAACTCTCTTAGTCACCCCTTTTCCACCGATTCTCTGCTTGACCTTCGCCCTTCCGTGCCTAAAATGTTTGAAACATTCGACTTGAGGATTGTTTCAAACGAATCTGGGGGAGAATGCAAGATCGGTTCACATCGCATGAAGTGATAACCCTGACGGGGATCACTGCGCGCCAGCTCCAATGGTGGGATGAGCGCGGCGTAGTGAAGCCGGAGCGGGAAGGACATCGTCGGCTGTACTCGATGAAGCATCTGACCGAAGTAGCGGTGATCTGCGAACTGCGGCGCAAGGGATTTTCGCTGCAGAGCGTGCGCAAGGTCATGCGGTTTCTCGAACGCGAGATTGGCAAGGGGCTTGCCGAGATTGTGAGTCACGGCTCCGACTATCACCTGCTGAGCGACGGCACTCATCTGTATCTGGAGACTTCGGCGCGGCAGATTGTCGACATCCTGAAGAATTCGGACCAGCCGATCATGGCGGTGTGCCTTAGCGACGCGGTGCGGCAGGTGCGGGCTGGGGTCATCTCCGGGAAGACGAATACTTCAGTAACTTCGCCGGAGCAGCGCAAGCGTGCTAAAAAAGTTTCGTAGGCAAGTGGGATGGGGATCACAGCACGAACCTAGAACTTCGGCAGATAGGGCTACGGACACAGGAGGAAGACATGGTCGGTGAACTGGACCTTCTCAACGAGTGGATCCCCGAACAGATGCAGCCCGGTACCGTCTTTGTCCTCGAAAACGCCGGCGAGATTGGCGAAAAGGAAGATCCGTATTGGGCCGTGCTCGCCTGCCCGTCCTGCGGCATGCTGGGCCTGATCACGCGCAAACAGATCAACGGATTTCTTCCTGTAATCTGCGGCTCCGAACATTGC
>JBEKWZ010000053.1:0-9875 GCA_049512555.1 Candidatus Sulfotelmatobacter sp.
ATCCGCTTCTTCGAGACCGCTGAGGCCTACGAGACGCCGGGAATGTTGGGAGAGGCGCTGAAAGGCTTGCCGCGAGACAGCTATCAACTCATGAGCAAGGTGACTACCTTCCACCAGGGGATCGACCCGCAGGCCAAGTTCGACGAACTGCGGCGCACCTCACAGACGGAGTACTTTGACATCATGCTGCTGCATTGGCAGCACTCGGCCGACTGGCCGGAAACTACGAAACGTTGGCAGGACGGGATCCTTGAGGCGCAGCGGAGAAAGATCATCCGCACGCATGGGGCCTCAGTGCACGGGCTGCCGGCACTGCGCCAGATGCCGGGCACAAACTGGCTCGACGTGGGATTGATCCGCATCAACCACAACGGCGCACGCATGGATGGCCCGACCTATGAAGACACCAACCATCCAGACAACGTGAGCGAAGTGGTCACTCACATCCAGCAGTTGAAGAAGGAGGGGCTGGGTGTGATCGGCATGAAGCTCTGCGGTGGCGGCCAGTTCGAGCACAGTCATGACGATCGTGTGAAAGCAATGAGGTTCGCTTTCCAGAACGCGGGAGTGGATTGCGCAACGATCGGCTTCAAGAACAGGCAGGAGATTGACGAGGCGATCAGCAACATGAATCTGGCGCTTGCGTGAGCCATGGTGACATCTCGGAATTCGCTGCGTTGGCGAACAATCCCCATATCACTCATTGACCGGGTTCCGAGCGCAATTGCCAATTCACTTCAGAACTTCAGGCGTTGGTTCGGCGCGGCGCCCTACTGCTCTTTTAGGGTTCCGAGAGGAACCACTTTGCGATAGGTAGATAGACGGGACCTAACACCACAAAGGCGAGCGCTCCGTGGTCAGGCTGGGCATGAGTTCCGCCTCGCCATAGGATTGTAGCCACAGCTATACTTGAAACCATCAGAGAGGTGAGCGTGAATGATCTGGAGCAAGTCGTTTACGGCACATCGGCTCCACTTGGCGGTGTCCGTCGCCTTGCTTGCTATTTCCGTGGCTGTCGTGGGCTGCCGCAAAGAAAAACCTGCTGAGTCCGGAATGTCCCCGGAGACCTCGCCCGCCGCACCCCCGGCAGCGCCTTCTCCAGCACCTTCCGGCGTGTTCGTGCATCGGGACAGAGCAAGCTCGGGCGGCCACGACGTCGAGTTCTATTCGATCTTGCGTTTTGGAAGGGACGGGCAGGTCTGCAGCGTGAATGTTTCCACTGAACTGGATGATGAGGCCCTGTCACGATACAGCAAGTCCTGCGATGCGCGCGAGAAGGACCGTGAATATGGAAATTACACGTTTGTAAACGGGACGATAACATTCAGCCTCGGAGAAAGCGACTATTCTGGAGTCTTTGACAAAGACAGGCTGATCCTGAGCACCGTCTATCGGCCCACTCAGAAGACAAGCACAGATGAATACCGTCACCATGACGTGGGCTACGATAATCAGAAAGAGCAAAGCATTCCGTCAGGACCGAAGTAATCCTTAACGGGAGCGGATGCCCAACAGTTCACCGCGTCACTACTTCAATGTCGTACAGCGCTGAGGAGTGCTCTGGGTGTAGCGGTTTGGAACACCGCCTTACAGCGCAACTTGTTGATAGGTAACGCCTCGAAACGGGTGGAGCACTGGTTCAGCCCGCCGCCAGCGACAGCGCCAGGAAAAACTGCGCTTTTGAGGGAGGTGCCCCTCTTGTCGAGGGGCACCCGGCTCACCGATTGCCTTATGGTCAAACCCCGGGAAGGGTCGCTGACTATCGATCGGTTGGGGTTAGAAGGTAGGCATGGAATTCGCCGGCGGTGGTTACGCCTAAGCCTGTGATCTCGCCGTGGTCGTTGATGGAGCAGCCCGCGAACAGGAACATAGGAGAGTTTGCGGGGATGAGTGTGTTGAGGTCCGTTATCTTTCCGTTGTGCCAAAGGAAGGCGCGGCCGTTGAAGTTTTGATCGAAGGATAAGCCGACAATGTCGCCTGCGTCATTGATGCCGGTGCCGGTGCTGTTGACGTCGCCGGGGAGCGTGCCGAGGTCTTGCATGCCTTTCTCCTTGGTCCAGAGGAAGGCATGGAAATTGGTGTCGCCGGCAAGATCGGAGACTCCGACGACTTGACCCCGGTTATTCAAATTCCAGGCGATGTTTCCGCCAGCCACGCCCGTGGTGCCGCCGAGGGTGCCGAGGTCGATGGGTTTCCCGTTCTCCCACATGATCGGGTGGACGCCGATAAGATTGATCAGCGTGGGCTGAAAGGTGCCGCAAGTGCCGGATGAGCCGACGATTTGGCCGCGATCGTTGATGTTCAGCGCCAGCCCATCGGGATCGCCCGGATACGGCGGGAGACTGTGGACTTTGCCATCACGCCAAACGGCGGGCAGGAACTGAAGAACCTGGGGGGCGGGGCAGGCTGGATCGGGGACCGAGGTTTCGGCGAATCCGACTGCCTTTCCCCAGCGATTGATCATGTTGACGGCGCCGTTGTTGCCCCCGAGCGTGGGGAGAGGATTCATGACGCCGTTGGCCGATTCGAAGGGAAGACAAATAAGGTGGGTGCCGAAGCCACAGAAATCTTCTCCGTTGGGATCGGAGGCGGAGGATTCGGACTCGCCGACGGCTTGGCCAGCGTCGTTTGCACCAAACGCGATGCTGTTGGATCCGCCGAGCGTGCCCAGGTCGGTCGCTTGTTTCCTGGACCAGACAACGGCATGAGATGTGCCGTCAGCGAGGGTTGAGGATCCGGCGACGTGGCCGTTCTGCGTGATCAGGTATGGCTGGCTGGAATTGCCGCCAGGCAACGTGCCGAGGTCGGTTACGGTGTAACGGACGCGATGGAGCGGGGGTTGCTGGGCCGATGTCTCCTGCGCGGCCGCGTTCAGTGGAACCGTCAGCGCGGCGAGTAAGCACGCCGCCAGAGAAAGCAGAGATTGGGATTGCATGTGGTCTCCTTTATTTGTCCGCGTATGTGCGGCAGATCTTTGAGCTCATTTCGCTCTTGTCTAAATAGGCGCAATCTGTGGCGTGGAACTATCATCCGGGCGTCTCTTTTCTTTAAAGGGCTGGCTTGGCAGGGTATGATTCCCCGAGTGCGGGCTAAGGAGAACTTCGAACAACCCGTGAATCCCACGAATAAAGAGGCGCAGTCTCCTCATGGTGGCGAGGTGAGCGGCCTGTTGCAGGCGTGGAGCCGGGGAGACCAGGAAGCTCTTAAGAAACTGACGCCAATCGTCTATGAAGAATTGCACCGGCTGGCGCGGCACTACATGAGAGGTGAGAAGAGCGGGCACAGTCTGCAGACTACGGCGCTGGTGAACGAGGCCTACATCCGATTGACCGACTACAAGCGGATGCGGTGGGAAAACCGGGCGCATTTCTTCGCGATATCGGCGCAGTTAATGAGACGAATTCTGGTGGATCATGCGCGGCGTCACAATCTGAAGCGCGGGGGCGGAGTCCAGCATGTCGTGCTTGAGGATACAGCTCTTGTTGGCGGTGAGCGGAACGAAGATCTGGTGGCGCTGGACGATGCGCTGCGCGCTCTGGCGAGCATTGATCCCCGGAAAGCGCAGGTGGTTGAGTTGCGTTTCTTCGGCGGACTGAGCGTGGAAGAGACGGCAGAAGTGCTGAGCGTATCCGCGGTCACGGTCATGCGAGATTGGAGCACAGCGCAGGCATGGCTGTATCGGGAAATGGGTGGCGCACCTGCAGATGGATGCTGATCGGTGGAAACAGGTCGATGAGCTGCTGCAGAACGCGCTGAACCTGCCGCCCGAGCAGAGAGACGAGTTCTTGCAGCATGCCTGCGGCGCAGACGCGGCACTGCGGCGGGAAGTGCAATCTCTGCTAACTTCGCACCAGAAGGCCGGAACTTTCTTGCAGCGGCCCGCGATTGATGTGGCGGCTGAAGCGACGGCTCATTCGTCAGCTGTTCGCGCGCCGTTCTCTCCTGAAGGTCAAATCATCTCCCATTACCGCGTTCTCTCGAAGCTTGGCAGCGGCGGCATGGGAGTGGTGTATGAAGCGGAGGACATGCGTCTGGGACGTCGCGTAGCTCTAAAGTTTCTGCCGGAAGCGATGGCGCGCGATCCCAGGACCTTACAACGGTTCGAGCGGGAAGCGCGCGCTGCATCGTCGCTGAATCATCCGAGCATTTGCACGATCTATGAAGTGGAGGAGCGCGATCACCAGCCGGTGATCGTGATGGAACTGCTTGAAGGGAAGAGCCTGAAAGAGAGAATCCAGGAAGGAGATATTACGCCGGAGGAGTTGCTCGAATCGGGGATTCAGGTTTCGGACGCTCTGGCAGCGGCGCACGCAAAGGGAATCATCCATCGCGACATCAAGCCGGCGAATCTCTTCCTGGTCGAGGGCGGTCGGGTGAAGATTCTGGATTTTGGATTGGCAAAGGTGGCGGGAAGTCCTCTTGAGGATGGAGTGGATGAAGAATCGTTGACGGCCGACGGGGTGATTCCGGGGACAACGGCGTACATGTCTCCGGAGCAGATCAGGGGGGAAGAGATTGATGGCCGCGGCGATCTGTTTTCGTTGGGCGTGGTCCTCTATGAAATGGCAGCGGGGAAGCGTCCGTTTGGAGGTAAGAATCGCGTATTGCTGATGCATGCCATCCTGAATGAGAAGCCAGATCCGGTGAGCAGCGTGAATCCGATGATACCGAGGGAACTGGATTCGATCATCGGGCGGTGCCTGGAAAAAGATCGAGAGCAGAGATACCAGCGGGCGGCTGACGTTTGCTCAGACCTCAAGCGGCTGCGAACCAGCACGGCGTCGGGGAAGACGGTAGCTCTGGTCGCCAAGCTTCCGTCGAAGAGAGGCTCGCTTCCCGTGGGAAGGTGGCCCTTGCTCGCTTTGGTTTGCCTGGGGATGATCGCGGTCGCAAGCGGCCTGTATTTGCGCTCGCACCGCGCGCATGTTTTGACGGAGAAAGACACGATCGTTCTGGCGGATTTCATAAACACAACGGGCGATTCGGTTTTTGACGACACCGTACGGCAGGGCTTGGCGATGCAACTGGAGCAGTCGCCGTTCCTCAGCCTCATTTCCGAGGACCGCATACAGCAGATGCTGCGTTTGATGGGCCGGCCGGCCGATGCGAGACTGACGCCTGAGATCGCTCGCGATCTATGCGAGCGAACCGGCAGCATCGCGGTTCTGGACGGAACGATCGCAAGCCTTGGAAGCAAGTATGTCTTAGGCTTGCGCGCAAGAGATTGCCACACTGGCAATGTTCTCGTTGAAGAACAGGTCCAGGTGGCGAGAAAAGAAGATGTATTGAATGCCCTCGGCGAGATTGCCAGTAAGTTCAGGAGCCGGCTCGGCGAATCATTGACAACGGTTCAAAAGCACAATACTCCGCTCGCCGAAGCGACGACATCTTCTTTGGAGGCGCTGAAAGCTTACAGTGCAGGATTGAAAATTTCAGCGTCGGAAGGTACCGGGGCTGCCATTCCGTTTTTCAGACGGGCCATCGATCTCGATCCAAAGTTCGCCAGCGCCTACGCGGCGTTGGGACTTATGTATGGAGACGGGGGCGAGTCTGCGCTGGCAGCAGAGAACACGAGCAAAGCCTACCAACTCCGAGAGCGTGCCAGTGACGAAGAAAAGTTCTTTATAACGGCTTATTACGACGGGCGAGTTACGGGAAATCTCGAGAAGGCGGAACAGACCTGCGAGCTATGGGCGCAGACCTATCCCCGTGAGAGTCTCCCGCACGGCTTCCTGGCGGGATTTATCGATCCCGCATCCGGCAGGTATGAGAAGTCGATCGAGGAATCGCAAAAAGTGATTGAGATCGATCCGGATGCGGTATTTGCTTATGACATTCTCGCAAGTGATTACGTTGCGCTGGACCGCATGGAGGAGGCCGAAAAGGCCATTAATCTGGGCACTGCGCGAAAACTCGAAAGCCCTCAATTTATTGCGCAACGCTACGACATGGCATTTCTCAAAGGGGACGGCCCCGGGATGGAGCGCGAAGTCGGTTTGGCCAAGGCAGGGCCGGGAGGGGAGGCCCGGATCGCAAACCATGAGGCGTTTGCGCTGGCATATACCGGACAATTACAAAAGGCGCGACAGATGTCGCGCAGTGCCGTAGACCTAGCGGAACAGGCGGCGCACCGCGAGAGAGCGGGCATCTTTGAGGCAGGCGCAGCCCTCCGGGAATCGTTCTTCGGAAACGCGGCTGCTGCCAGGGAGAGCGCCAATGCAGCGCTGCAATTGTCGAATGACCGCGAGGTGGAATATGGCGCGGGATTGGCGCTGGCTATTTCTGGAGATTCCTCTCTGTCCTCAACCTTGGCCGAGGATCTCGAAAAGCGCTTTCCGGAAGACACGTCGGTAAGATTCAGCTACCAGCCCGCGCTTCGAGCTATGCTCGCTCTGAACCAGGGAAAATCTACCCAGGCGCTCGAACTGCTGCAGGCCGCGGCTCCCTATGAGCTGGGTTCGCACCGTAGCAGTTTCGTTGGATTGTTCGGGAGCCTATATCCGAGCTATGTGCGAGGCGAGGCTTATCTTGCTGCGCACCGCGGAGTGGAAGCCGCCGCTGAGTTCCGAAAGATTCTGGAGCATCGCGGAATTGTGAGCAGCGATCCGATTGGCGCGCTGGCGTTCCTGCAATTGGCCCGCGCGTACGTGATGTCTGGAGACCGGACACACGCGAAATCTGCGTACGAGGATTTCCTCAAGCTATGGAAAGACGCCGATCCGAACATCCCAATTCTGAAGCAGGCCAAGGCTGAGTACGCGAGGGTGCAGTAGTTGCACTACCTCCTTTGAGGAAGCTCTTGGTATCCGATTTGCCGGCGGATAACGAGTGAAGTACGGAGCGAAGGAGGTAAGGAAGTATTTATCGAAGTTTGATGTGACGGTCGCACTGAATGCGACAATATACTCGTCAGCTTGAGTTGCGGAGCAGTACGGTGATTCCTATTCGCGATCTCTTCGAAGCCCACCTCACGGTGAAAGACCTGCAACGCTCGATGCGCTTTTTCGGTGATGCATTGGGGCTGGAACTGGCGCAAGTCTTCTTGGAAAGAAAGGTTGCGTTCTACTGGATAGGGCGTCGAGGAAATTGCATGCTCGGGCTATGGGAAGCGGGGGCGGGGCCGCAACGAATGAACCTGCATGTGGCCTTCAGCGTCGATCTTGACAATCTCTTGCAGGCTGCGGGCCGACTTCGCGAGGCTAACATAACTCCGCTCGACTTTGCGGGCGAGCCCACCGACGAGCCAATAGTTTTTGCTTGGATGCCCGCTGCTTCTCTCTTTTTCCATGATCCTGACGGCAACCTGTTGGAATTTCTTTCAATGCTGCCTGACGCTCCGCAATGCGACCTCGGAGTAGTCGGGTGGAGTCGCTGGAAATCGGCTCAACCGACCTAAGCTTGCACCCAGGTGCAACTCCTGAACGACGATCTCAAAGAACTCCGTCGTCAAATACTCCCGGTGTCCTCAGATTGAGTGTGTCAGTGCGCAGCACACGGAAAACACGGAGTCCCAGCGATGACCGGGCCGCGTTCATCGCCTATTCCTCCCACTTTGGCGATTGTTCCTGGATCACGGGCAAACCTGAAGTTACGTTCTAACGCGGACTCCGACGACGTCGTCCCGAAGTCGGCATCTGAGAAGTCAGTCGCGATCGGTCGGCCGGTTCCTCCCGAATGAAGAGGACAATTCGAAGCGAATCCTCATTGGGCAAAGAGTCGGTCCAATCAGCTCCAAAACAGTTCATCACGCACGATGTCAGCCGCCACTCGTCGGAGAATCAGCGGCGCAAAAGTGCGATGGGCAAAGCAAAGGGCACCGAAAGCCCAAGCGGACAATCTCGGTCGGAGGCTGGAGGAGAATTGCGGAGGTCAAACGTGCGCGGTGGGCCAAGGTGAGGAAGCGGTCTAATAGGAACTAGAGGAAACGAGGGTGGTAATGCCAGCCGCGAGTCCTCATCCGTCGATCAACCGTAGCAGTTGGCCTCCCCCTGCTTTAGTTCTGGACACCTACGTCTTTTCAATCACTGCCTTCGGCATTCAATTTTGCCGCTGGTGTGTCTTAGGCATCAATTAGGGAGTTGGGGTTTTCTGTGTCGGTGAACTCAGTCATCAACGCGCAGCAGCGTCAGGCACTAGTCGAACGCGTAGCTTGCCATACGGTCGGAATCGCCGCGAACGAAAACACCTGCATCGGCACGGGAACCCTAGTCGCGATTGACGGACAACACCTAGTCATCACGACTGAACACGTCATCAAGGACGCGGTTGTCCAAAGCATACGGTTTTGGTGCAGACCACCCGCTCCGATCATCGAGAAGGCGGCGAAGGACCTCACACCGTCGGAGATTGGCCGATTAACGGAAGGTCGAAAGTTTCCGATCGAGACGATCATCACAGATTCCGAAGCAGACCTCGCGGCCATCAAGATTCCGACCGACTTCCAACTGCCTGAGCCGAATGAGTTTTATTCGCTCGACAAGTCGTGGCAGCTCGCCAAATGGCCCCAAGCAGAGCACGATGGCTTGTCGCTGCTCTATTTTGGCTTCCCGGCGGCAAACTCGCTCCCGCTAGGCACCGTTGGCAACAAGGCATTTTATTTTCTCGGTTGTGCACACGGTGCGTGCCATTACGATCACACCTTGAATACCGAAGCATGGAAAAACCTGTCGTCCTCACTGTCGCCCGAGAAGGATTTCCTGCTCAAGTATGACTTGACTTCGGAGAACATCGCGCCCCAGGGTTTCAGCGGCTGCGGAGTTTGGGTAGGATCGGAAGATCCGAAGAGTCTCGTGTGGGGCGCGGAACCGCTGCTAGTCGGTACCGTCCATAGCCATCTTGCGAAGAGTTCACTCCTCGTGGCGACGAGGACGGCGAAAATCTTGGGGATAGCAAAGCACACCGCGAAGAACTCTGGAGCTGTTTGACTGGCGGGCTTCCCAGGCACTTTCCTTCGTAGCCCATTGCCGTCCGATTGGAAGGAATCACCGCTGGTGAGCGTATATCGACGTCCGTCTATATACGTCTAAGCTCTTGAAAAATATGCTGGCGGAGAGCGCAGTCTGGCGCTAACCTTTCTCCGTCCAAATTCCCTGGTAACAGGGAATTTTACAGGGAATTTGCGATTTCTTGCCCTCGATATTTGCACTCCTTTCTCTCCAAGCTGCACATTCTGCGGGAGAAGATTCGCATTCTTCTCAAATCGGAACAGGGAATTAAAAGGGATGTTTCAGGGAAGCGGTCCTCATTCCTAGCCACGAACAGGGAATCCATTTACCAACGTCAGCCATTAGACCGACTTGGCCGGCCTTGTTCGTTCAGGCCATGCCTTTCCGGCGAGGCCGCCATGCGGCCACAATCCTGAACCGGAGCTTCCCAGAAGCCGACTTCTGGGGTGTTTGTTGGAGACAAATTTGCCCGCTTGAGGACCGTCAGTTGAGACGCTAACAAACTGCTACTCGCATATAGCGTTCATGCCGTCGGGTCACTTCCATGACCCTAATATGCTAACTCCCGCGAACAACTAAGCGCTGGACAGAGCTAGAAAGTTGTTCCAATTTTGCTAGGCTGAGGGCTCCTAATCCGAGCACCGGAAGCGCACGAGACTGGCGGAGCCGATATCTTGCGACCGAGGCGCCGGGAGCAGTCCCTTGGGTCCTGACATTTCTAGTGTGCGCCTAGCGCGGGTTCTTCAATGACTCGCATCGCTTTTCCAGTCATCGATTCACTGTCTGATGCGCTATTCTGGTCGGGGAACGCTGTAATCATGATTATAGAGACGGATACGTCGGATCGCGGCGGTGCAGAAACCCTCCACCGGTACGAACTCGATGGTGCTTACGACGAGATGTTCCGCGCCGTGGATCATCCGCGGAAAC
>JBEKWZ010000054.1:0-9810 GCA_049512555.1 Candidatus Sulfotelmatobacter sp.
TGCACGACGCCACAGCGATGCGCCGCCTGCAAACCCTCGGCGATTTCGGCTCCGTAGCGCAGTACTTGATCGAGCGGCAACGGCCCACGCCGCAGCCGGTCGCCCAGGGATTCCCCTTCGAGAAGCTCCATCACGAGATAGCTGACGCCATCCTGCGAGCCAACATCGTAGAGCTGGCAAATGTGAGGATGATTTAGTGACGAGATGGAGCGCGCTTCGCGATCGAAGCGCTCACGAGCTTCGGGCTGATCGCAGAGATGGGAGGGCAAAACCTTTATGGCTACACTGCGGTCGAGACGCGTATCTCGGGCGCGATAGACCTCACCCATTCCGCCGGCTCCGAGAGGGGATTGAATTTCGTAGGGACCAAGTTTTGTGCCAGAGGTGAGCGGCATGAGTGCGTGCAATTATAGCTTGCGCGCATCGGCAGCAAGCATCCCTGGCCCGGCGAGGTTACTGCTACGCTACTTTTCCTGAGTGCGGATGAGGACGACGTCGGATTCGCGGTGGCCGCGGACGACGGCGAGTTGGTTGCCGTCGAAGGAGTAGTCGAAGTCGCGGATAAACTCTGACTTGAAGTCGGTGAGTTGTTTTCCGGGCGAACCATCCAGGCGCTGCAGCCAGAGGTTGTCGGTATCGCCGTTGCGCACGCAGTAGATGATCCCAGTACCGTCGCGATTGAACTGGATCTGCGCGCCTTCAATATTCCCGCCGTACTCTGAGCGTGGCCGTTCGAAGTCCAGGAAGCGGGGCGGTTGGCCGGAATCGAGAGGCTGCAGCACCAGTTTCTCCTTGGGATCGTTGGGGCGGGAAGTCACGAAAGCCGCTATCTTGCCATCGGGAGAAATTGCGATGCGGCTGAAAACTGCGAATTCGGAAATCTGTTGCGGTGCTCCACCTTCCATTCCAACCTTGTGCAGCTTGTTGTCTGCGTCAGAATAAACCACAGTCTTGGCGTCGAGGGAGCAGACGGCCTGGTAGTCAAATTTACCGCTGGTAAGTTCCTTTGCGTTTCCACCATCTGCGTCGGCCCGCCAGAGATGAGCCTCGATCTTGGCTGTAGCAGCCATGAAGATCACGCGTCCGTCCGAGCAGGCATGGGCGAAATCCGGATAAGAGAACTGGGAAAACATTGGCGTCTTGGCGCTGGAGGCGGGATTCAGCAGATTGATGCCGCTGTCGGTCGCAGTAACGAGGAGTTGGCCATCGCGGGTCCATGAGATCTCGTCGCTGGGAGATCCCTCGATCGTGAACTCGCGGGCCTGGGCACTGCCGCCGTCGGGGACGACGTAGGGATTCTGATGAGTTTGCCGCTCGATGGTGGCCACGGTACGGCCGTCGGCGGCCACGCCGAGATCGGTATACGCGTTGGTGTCGCGCGTGACAGCAGACACCTTGCCTGAGGGAAAAGAAATAAAGACAATCTGCGGCTGGTTGGAGAAAGCGTGCACAGCCAAAGCCAGCAGCCCGCTGCCATCCGGCAGCCAGACGGGCCGTGTGAAATACAGGTCGTTCGAGATCACGAACAGGTTGCGCTTACCGCTCTCGACGTCGAGTGCGGCGAGGGCGCTGAGTTGACCTCCGGGCTGGGAGACCGGAGTCACGATGGTCTTGCCATCGGGGGACCAGGCCACGTCGGTCACGATCTCATTGATGGGGGCGGTTGCGAGGGTTCTTTCCGCGCCGCCTTCGAGTGTGTGGATAATCACGCGGTATTCGCCGACTTTCGGATTGTTGCCGAGGAGATAGACGAATTTCGTACCGTCTGGAGAGAAGCTGATGCTGGAATCGATATCGGTAACCAGTTTCTGCGGAGTTCCGCCGAGAACTGGAGCGCGATACAAATATTTCAGCGCGCTGTTGCCTGCTTCGGAGCGAACGAAATACAGATAGTTGCCGTCCGGGGAAAAGCGCACGCCCATATATACGACCGGTCCCGGTGCCACCACCTGGGTATTGCTGTTGGTGGGAACATTGCGCAGCCACAGGCTCTGCTGGCCATTGTCAGCCATCACGTGCAGCAGGTATTTGCCGTCGGGCGAAATGGCAACCAGCGTGGCTTTGCCAGTTTCCGTGACTTTGCTGACGGAGAAATTTTGAAATGGGGCGGGCCGGGTGCGCGAGAGGAACGCGTAGACTCCGTAGGCAGCCGCCAGGACCAGCAGGATCGCGACCAGGCTGGTGATGCCGAGTCCTAATTTGTGTTGCTTGGCGACGGTGACGACCGCGGAACTGCCGCTGCTATGGACGGTCTGAACGGCGGCGCCGGCTGACGACTCTGCGGCCGCGATGTGGCGGCTGGAATCCGTATCGCGCTTCAGGCGCTGCAAATCGGCGCGCATTTCGGAGGCATGCTGGTAGCGCAGGCCGCGATCTTTTTCCAGAGCCTTGTTGATTATGTCTTCCAGCTTGGCGGGCAGGTCGGGGTTCAGGCGGATGGCCGGGGCGGGAGCGCGGTTTAGAATTGCTTCGAAAACCGTGGCCGAGCTTTCTCCTCGAAAAGGGAGCATCCCGGTCGCCATTTCGTAGAGAACGGCGCCGAATGAAAATAGATCGGTGCGCGCATCGAGCTCTTTGCCTTTGGCCTGCTCGGGCGACATGTAGGAAATCGTTCCCACGGCCGTTCCCGGGCTGGTGAGGAGTTGTTCGTCGACGGCGCGCGTCGCGGTGTTGGCCGAGCCGGCGTCACTGGAACTGACGGTGAGCGTGACTTTTGCCAGTCCGAAGTCCAGAATCTTGGCATGTCCGCGCTCGGTGACGAAAATATTCGCGGGTTTGATGTCGCGGTGAACTATACCTTTATCGTGAGCGGCATCGAGGGCATCGGCAATTTCGATGGCCAATGAGAGAATGGCCTCGGTTTCCATGGGACGGCCCGCGATGCGGTGCTTCAGGGTTACGCCGTCGAGGAATTCCATGGCGATAAATGCCTTGCCGTCCTGTTCGCCGATGTCGTGAATGGTGCAGATGTTGGGATGGTTCAGGGCGGAGGCCGCCTGGGCCTCGCGCTGGAAGCGGGCCAGGGCCTGAGGATCTCGCGCGACCTCGTCGGGCAGAAACTTGAGGGCGACAAAACGATGAAGGCGGGTGTCTTCGGCCTTGTAGACTACTCCCATGCCGCCGCCGCCAAGTTTTTCGACGATGCGGTAATGTGAAATAACTTTGTCGATCATTTATTAAGATACGGCTATAAGATACGGCTGCGGGCCGGACCATCTTATCGGCGAGGCACAGTCGAGTCAATGAATGAGGGTTAGGGCGGGAGCATGTCAAGCGCAGATCGCTTGCTTCATGAAGGAACGACCTTGGAAGCAATGACAGACGAGGGCCAGGCGAAGGATATGCTGCTGGCGCCGGGAGTGGGTAGTTCCGCGTTTCAAGGATTTTGCGAACTTTACTTCCGCTATTATTCTCGACTCACGGTGGTGGGGAAGAATCACCTGCCGGCGTCACCGTTCATCATCTGCAGCAATCATACAAGCCACGTCGATAGCGCAGTTCTGATGACGGCTTCGGGACGCTCGTTCTCTACATTCGCACTGCTCGGCGCCAGCGATTATTTTTTCGATTCATGGAGGAGGAAGTTCCTGGTTTCACGATTTATGAATGTCATCCCGATCGATCGGCGGGCGCAACCGAAATCGCTGCAGCGGTGCCTGGCGATGTGCGAGGATTTTCTGCAGCACGGCAATCTGATTCTCTATCCGGAAGGTACGCGGTCTCCTGACGGGCAGATCCAGGCCTTTAAGAAAGGTGCCGGGATGTTCGCGGTCGACCTGGGAGTGCCGATCGTGCCCGCGCTGGTCGAGGGAGCGCATCGCATTTTGCCCAAGGGGGAAGTCATGCCACGGCCGAAACCTATTACCGTCCGCTTTGGAGAGCCTATTATGTTCGCATTGAATCCTGGCGATCCTCGGGGCGCGCGTGGAGTTCGAAGGGCCGCTGTGGAATTGCTGGAAGAGCGCATCCGCGGGCTGAAACCGAGCTTATCGCCGGTTCACGCGGTCGAAACGTTATAGAAGCGGGAGGGCGCTATGTACACGGCGAAGCACATGAAATGGTGGGGATGGGGAGATGAAAATGTTGGTTTCGATTCGAAGGCCCATCCTGGTCTGTGGCCCTACGCGAAAAAGGTGCTCGAGGCGGAGGACGGCGGCGATCTGCAGCCGCCGGTGTCGATAGAAGCGGTCCAGTTGCACGACGCCATTCGGCATGAGGGCTTCCTCGCCGAGTTGCGCTTATGGATGCGTGAGGACCAGATCTGCGACAGCCGGTACGAGCGCGTGGTGCACGCGTACGGCAAGGGCCTGCGCGACCTTTTCCGGATGCGCCGCGGCATGGCCGAGGGCGCTCCTGATTTAGTGGTTTATCCGGAGAACGAGCACGACGTGCTCATGGCCGTACGAGCGGCGGCGCAGCACGATGTGGTAGTGATCCCGTTTGGCGGCGGATCGAACATCGCCGGTTGTCTGGAGCGGATGGAAGCCCGCCGCATGGTGGTGTCGCTCGATATGCGCCGCATGCGACGCGTGCTGGCGGTCGATACAGAGTCGTGCACGGCACGCATCGAAGCCGGCGCGTTCGGTCCTGATCTGGAAGAGCAGTTGAAAAGCCACGGCTTCACCCTTGGCCACTTTCCAGATTCCTTTCGGCACTCCACGCTTGGGGGATGGATCGCCACGCGCTCGGCTGGAATGCAGAGCGATAAGTACGGCAAGATCGAAGACATGGTCATCGCGCTGCGCATGGTCACGCCGGTGGGCGTGCTGGTGACGCGCGTCGTGCCCAAGTCGTCGAACGGAATCGACGTCAATCATTTGTGCATTGGCAGCGAGGGGACGCTGGGAGTGATTACCGAAGCGACCATGCGAGTGCATCCGCGGGCAGAGGCGCACCGCACTCATGGTTACCTGTTTCTTGATTTCGAAGGTGGCATCCAGGCTATTCGAGAATGCGTGCGGAAAGAATGCGTGCCCTCAATGTTCCGCCTGAACGACGCGGGCAAGACGGCTTTGTCGCTGGCCTTCAAACCGCCATCATCCGGGCTATCGCAGGCCGTCACCAGAGTGATGAAGGGATATCTGCGAGTGAAGGGGTTTGATTTTATGAAGGCCTGCTTGATGCTCACCACCTTTGAGGGGAGCAAAGCCACCGTTGCCCGTCAACACCGACAAGTGAGCGCCATCTACCGCCGCTTTGGCGGCGTTGATCTGGGTCCGAGCTCGGGCAAGTCGTTCGAGTCGACCAAATACGATTTTCCGCACATCCGCGACTTTCTGATGGATCGCGGCATAAGCTCGGACGTGAGCGAGACCTCAACCGTGTGGAGTAACATCATCCCTCTGTATCGGGAGACGACGAAGGCTCTGGGTGCGGCGATTCAGGAGAGCGGAGCCAAACCCTGGGTGGGATGTCATATCAGCCACACCTATCACTCCGGCGCCAGTCTTTATTTGACGTTTGCGTGCCGGCAGCAGCGTGGCCGCGAAATGGAACAATATCTGCGCGCGAAACGAGTAGTGCAGCAGTCGTTCATGGATCACGGGGCGACGCTTTCGCATCACCACGCGGTTGGCACCGAACACCTGCCCTGGCTCACGGATGATATTTCGCCTGTGGGCGTGATGGCCGTCGCTGCAATCAAAGGCGGACTCGACCCTGGCAACGTCATGAACCCAGGACGGCTGCGGCCTTCGGCTGCGCCGTTTGAGGAGTGGCTGAAAACCGGCAGCCAGGCCCCATGCCCAATGACCGTTCCGCGCTGACGCCTCGATGAGGTTTCGTTTAGGGTACTGCGCCTTTAGGTCAGTCCAACGGCAGAAAATGCGCTTTGCGTTTCCGGGTTCGCCATGAAGGTATCCCAGACGAAGGCGCTGCGCTGGTTTTCTGCCATCAGCATGGTGATGCCAGCGTCGATTCCGAGAACGTCGGAGTCGTACCATCCCGTCAGCGGATTAAAAACGTCGACATAACCGTAGCGCTGCCAGGATTGCGGGTAAAGAGTGCGAATATTTCGCAAGGCCGCGATGCAGTTTGCAGAAAGAAACGGAAGGGAACCTCCCGCGGCGCAGGGCACGATGCTTCCATCGATGGGGCCCATCGCCGGCGGACCGCCCCAAGCGACATATCCATTCTCTGAGTCGGACGCCGTAATTCCCCACATGTTAGTCTGATAGTCCTTGAACTGGGATTGCAAGGAGAGGCAGAACTGGATGTGCGCCTGCGTCGCGGTCACGGAGTTGTTGAAGTAGTTCGTATACTGATCCGACTTGTTGCGGAAGTCGAACCAGGCGTGCGAGTACTGGTGGATGAATAGTGGGGCGTTAAGGTTTGTGATGTAGGTCAGTCCCTGGTAGGTGAAAACGGGCCGGCTGAATGCGTTCCATGCGGAGGCTAGAACGGGGTTCGTGGTGGATCCGATCGCCAGCAGGTAAAGCATCATCAGTTCGCAGTAGGTATCGTAGCGCGCGGTGATGAAACCGTTTTCTGGAGTCCAGCCCATAGAAAAAGTCGAGCCACCGTTGAGCATCCAGGGCCAATTGACGCGGTCGTAGATCTGCGAGGCGAGGCTCTGGATTTGCGAATCCTGAAAATATTGGCGGCAGGTGAGCACACCACAGAGAAGAATAGATGTGTCGATGGACGAGACCTCGCTGCTCCAGACCCGATCGCCGGTGTTCATATCGACGAAGTGATAGAAAAATCCGTTGACGTTGGCGAATTGATTGAGCAGGAAAGTTAACGTGTTGGTGACGCGAGTTTGGATCTGCGCCGCATCACCGTAGCCACGGCTGTGGCCAATGCACAAGGCTGTAAGTCCGAAGCCGGTGGCGGCGATGCTGGCCACGGTGCTGCTGTCGCCGCCCGCGGCCAGAGCGCGATCTTTGACGAGGCCAGTCGTGGGGTTGGCTTGCTCCCAGAAGAAAAGGAAGGTTGCTTGCTGGATTTGGTCGAGAAAGACGTCGTCGGAGACGGGAGGAGTCACGGGCGGAGGTGCAGCCGTGGGCGAACCTCCGCCACAGGACATGCACAGGGCGAGACTCGCCGCCGGGAAAGCCAGCGCGGCCCTGGCCGAGTAGCCCAGGATTTCGCGGCGGGTGAGCAGGCGAGTTGGCCGAGGCTGCTTCAATCGTCTAGTTCCTTGAGCGAAGGCTATTTTCCTGTGACGGCGTCGAGTTTGTGAAGCATGACGCCGATCTCAGGATTTGCCATAAAGTTTTTCCACACCAGTCCGGTGCGGTTGTTCTCGATCATCACCACGATTGGCGCTTGGTTCAGCCCCATGTAAATTGGCGAAACCCAATTCTCGCCCGGATTGTAGGCATCGCGGAGGCCGTAGATGTCCCAGAGTTGGGATCCCAAGTCGCGGTAGTAATGCTTGAACGCCGCCATCGATGCTTCCGGCGTATAGGGGAAAGACGCGAGTGCACCGGTTGGGGTGAGCGTTCCGCGGTCGCTGTTGGCGTCCGGCGCGTGGGGTACGTAGCCGTCAGGACCGTCGCTTGCCGTCAGTCCCCAGGCATCGGGGCCGTAGCCTTGGAAGTGTTTGGGATCGGCAATGCAATAAGCGCGATTGATGAGCGCGAGGTTGCGATTGTTGTCGAAATAAGACGACGTAAAACGGTCGTGCAGACTATGCGGGTCGAAGCCGAAGAATGAGTAATGGGTGAAGAACAGCGGGCCCCCGCTGCCTACGCCAACGTCGAGTTTGGTTCCGTAGTAGGTATGGCCGTTGCCGTAGTGATTGCCGTCGGTGCTGCCCGACCAGCCTTCGCGATAGCTGATGGCGCGCGGCGATTGGCTCGCCCAACCGGAGTAGTACATGTCGGCTGGTACGCTGTGCGTCGGCGACGACATCGCCAGCAGATACGTGATCATGACCTCGTTGAATCCGATCAGCGGATGCTGGATCTGCCAGCCCCATTCAGCGGACCAGTGCCAGTACATGAAGTCGCCGGGCTCAGGGCCGCGATACCAATCCCACTCCACGGTTTCCCAGAGCTCGGAGATGCGACGGTAGAGATTGCTCTCGGTACCGGTTTCGCCGCGGAAATATTGGCGGGCCGCGAGCAGCCCTTCCATGAGGAAAGACGTTTCGACCAGATCGCCACCGTTATCGAACATGCCGAAGACGGGCATTGTCTTGCCGGTGGCGCCGTTCATGTAATGGGACCATGCACCGTGATAGCGCTGCGCGTGTTCGAGAAAATCGACGATTTTCGTCAGACGTTCGATACCCTGAGCGCGCGTGATGAAACCGCGGTCGACACCCACTATCAAGGCGGCGATACCCAGGCCACTGGCGCCGGTGGCGACGATGCGATCGTCGCCCGGAATGTTTTCGCGAGTCATCCCGGAATTCGGATCGGCGCCTTCCCAGTAATAGTGGAAGCAGGCCTCCTGCAGCATGGTAAGCAGTTCGTCGTCGCTGAGTTCGCGGGTTGAGGCCTTGATTTTCGTCGGGTGGAAGGATGTTTGATTTTGCGAGTCGGACGCGCCCACCCTGTAAAATGCGGTCACGCCAGCTTTTCCGAGAAAGTCCTCGTATCGATTCGTCCCTGGAAGTTGAATGCCGATGGGCTCGAACTGGTTGCCGTCGAGCGAGCGATAAATCAGGTAGTGAGCCAGCCGGGGAGAGTTCACCGGATCCCATCGTATTTCTACGTGCCGGTCATAGCCGATGGCGCGGACGTTCTCGGGAGCGGGCAACGCCTTGGATTCGGCTTCGTGCGGGTCGTCGTCGACACGGATCTCATCAATCAGGAGCATGTGCCGTGCGCCGTCGGAACGTCCCTGATGAAAAATAATGTTCTGCGGCGACTCGGGGCGAAACTCGTAAATCGAGGCGGTTCGAAATCGCGACAGCGGAATTCGTATCTGAATCCACTTCCCAGCCGGAATATCACCGGCGATTTTTCCGAGCGGCAGAGGCTCAGTAAACGAACCGGGAAATTCGGCGACTTGAAGTCCTTCACCGGTATTGGAGAGAACCAGCATCGGAAGATCGTCAGCGGCGATGGCTTGCGGCGCGAAACACCAGAAGTAGAGGTTGTGACCTTGAAGCTCCGGGAAGCGATTGCGGAAGCCATCCACGCGGATTTCCGCTTCCCAACCTCCTCCGGGTTGCGACTGCCACTGCAGGCGGAGCGCGTTCGGAGGCGTCAAAAAGGTCTTGGTCTCGACGGGAAGGCGCCGGTCTTTTAACTCCAGAAAACTCGAACCGTTGGCCATGCCGTGGCTGTAAAAATAAGCGTCCGGCGTCAGACTATTGTCGAAGACCGAGTGGCGATAATATTCCGAACTGCCCTGGGCGGCCGCGGTCAGCGATAAAACTCCGAGCAAGAAAAAACTGGTTGAGATGGAAAGAGTGAGCTTGCGGAATCTCATGGACTTCATTCCTCGGTTCATCATTCCTCGGTTCATTGCGTTTGCGCCCGCGCGTGGAATTACGCTTTACGGCAGGATCTCGGCCTCTGCCGCCGATCCGCGCGCGGAATCAGGACTGATCCACACTGTCAGCTGGGCGGGTTCGGCGGCGAATTGATTGCGGTCGTTCCAGATCGCGAAGGCCTCTGGCTTTAATTCAAACTTCACTTTTTTTGTTTCGCCTGGAGCTATAGCGACCGTCTGGAATCCTTTCAACATGCGGACTGGTTCAGCCACGCTGGTTCCTCGGAGTTGAATGTAGAGTTGCGCTACTTCTTCTCCGGCGCGGGATCCGGTATTGGTGACCTCCGCCTCGGCGGTCATAGCGGCACGATCTGCTCCGGTGGCAATGCTCTTATTCAGCGCCGCCGCGCTCAAGCGTTG
>JBEKWZ010000055.1:0-9760 GCA_049512555.1 Candidatus Sulfotelmatobacter sp.
CTTCGGATCGGGATAGTCCTCAACACGAACCTCCAGATCTTTGGCGTTGTTGTCGCCCCAGTAGAATCCCGGGGTATCGCCGAACCATTCGTTCTTCGAACTGCGCCACAGACGCGTGTGCTTGGTGCCCAGATCGTAGATGGCGATTTCATTGGTTTTCGCATCGCCAATGATCCACTCATTGGTGTAGAGCCCGTTATTGCGGGTGCCGAGATGCTGCACCACTTCGTCAATGTTGCTGCTGTACTGGATCGCATGGCGCGCGCGGAAAGCCACGGGCGTGCCTTGGACGTTGAACGGCGTCTGCTGAATCGTGGTCTCCGTAAGCACTACTCCAGCATCATTCTGGTACCAGTCTGTGCCGCTTTCAATGCCCCCCGGATAACTTTGAATCAGCATGCGATGCCCGGACGTGGGCTGGATGTCAAGCAAGACATTCGTCTGCTCGGCCAGCGTCAGCGGCCACCAGGTCACATGTCCAATCACCATCTTGCCGTCGCGCGTCGCCGGTCCGGTGGCCGCAAACGCACTGCAATGGTCGGTGACTGAATCATGTCCACCTTCCGCATACGGAGGTTTGTCGAGTGGCAGGCCCTCCAGTCCCGTAGCCGTCGACCCGACTGCGCCGGCCAGTTCACCAAGTTCCACTGTGGTATTGGCCACGGCTACATCGATGAGATCAATGCGCCGGTTTTCCCACCGCGCTCCAGCATCGGAGGCGCCGTCGGCGATCCCGCGCATCTCCTCCAGAATCTCCTGGTCGAAGCCGCGGAGGAACAGTGCATTCACCGTGGTTCGATAGTCGTGCCAATGCTCTTTGTCGCCAAGTTGTGCGGCGCATCGCTCGAAATACTGTGGAATCTCCCGCGCCATCAGGTGGCCGTGCTGGTATCCGCGCTCGTAAGGCTTGCCCTCGATGTGCAGATAGATCCAGCCCGCTGCCGGGTACCGATAGGCGGGACCAAACGTCTGCACCGCCTCGCGCGCTGGCCATTCTGAATCAGATCCTGCCTCGTCGATCCGTATTCCTTCAAACCAACTCTTGCCACTGAACGCACCGCCATTGCCGACGGTGAGCAATATCGCATCCTGGGTGCGGCTGGCGACGAAGTCGAGCGTCACCCGGGTCCATGGCTGGGTTCCGCCAAGCGAAACGGAGTGCACATCGAAGGGCATCGAAGCCATGGTCAGCGTTGCGCCGACGGCGATCGGCGATCGATCGAGGTCGCGCACTTCCAGGGCCTCGGTGCGAATCCAGCCGCTCAACTCATAACGCTTGCCGAGAACAAGCGTGATCGGAGCCAGTCGGATGCAAGCATCCTGCGCAGCCGCGTCCCGCTCCACGCGAAGCGCCGGGCTTTTGTCGTGCACCACGGCAGCATCGAGCGTCGCGGTGCCGCGCTCGGCAGTCCAATCGCGTGTGCGATTCTGAAAGGACGTCTGGAAGAGAGGGTTACTGGCTTGGGTAATCGACGCGATCAGCAGACAGCAGGCAATTTGAACGAACCGCGACACAAAGCGGAACCTGCACTGCGAAACGCGGATCCCGAAGGCTGTTGCCTTGAAAGAAACTCGCATGGGAACCTCGCGACGGGGAGGATTTTATCACTAACGGCTGAGACGCCAGAAGCTACGCAGAGATCCCGGTGACGAAGATCACTGAGCCGGCCACTATCTTCTTCCCCGGTATCGTGGTGCCTGAATTTGTGATCTCGGTCGTTGACAAGGACTCGCTGCCCTTCCATACTCGCGGTTAAGCGCAGGACTCCGGAACTTGCCCACTTCGGAAGAGCGGCGCTTTTGGTGTCGCGGATGTTTCGCCTTCAGGTTGAGTCTCTCCATCGCGTTATCGCACGGATCATCATCGCGGGTCATCGTCGCAGGTCATCATCGCAGGAGGACCGTCGTGTCCACGCCGTTTGCTCCAAGAACAATCTTCCCTCCGGTTTGCGTTTTCGTGGTCGTCGTAGCCGCGGCCGTGGCTCTGGTGACGGGCCGGCCTGCGGACTGGCGCGGGCGTAGTGGCACCACGCGGTCGGCTTCAGGGTTTGTGGCGGCATCCGCGGCGAATTTTGCGCAACGCATCCCGGTTGTTGCGAATTTGGGCGGGCTTCCGCTGGCGTTCGAAGCCAATCAGGGACAGACCGATCCGCGGGTGAAGTACATGGCGCGGGGAATTGGGTACAGATTGTTTTTGACCACGACGGATGCGGTGTTTGCGCTTCGCGGTTCGTCAAAGGAGGAGATGGATCGGGCCGCTGCTATTTCCATGCATCTCGTCGGCGCAAATGCGCAGGCGCAGATTGTTGCAGGCGGCGAATTGCCGGGGAGGACGAACTACTTCCTCGGGAGTGATCCGAGGAAGTGGCAGCGGGGGGTTAAGCAATACAACGAAGTCTCGTACCGGGATGTTTATCCGGGAGTGGCTCTGGCGTTTCGTGGTCAGGAACGGGCCGGGCGGCAAATGGAATTTGATTTTGTGGTTGCACCGGGAGCGGATGCTGCGGCGATCGCACTGCGTTTCTCGGGGGCACGCGAGACTTCTATCGACGATTCTGGAATGCTCACTCTCGGAACCTGGGCAGGAACTGTCACGCTGCATCCGCCTGTCGCGTATCAAAAAGAGAATGGCGGGCGGCGGTTCGTGGATGTGCACTTTGTGCTGAAGGCTGCGAACGAAGTCAGCTTTGCCTTGGGTGCCTATGATCGCGGGCGGGAGTTGCTGATTGATCCTTCGGTCGGGTTCGCCACCTATTTGGGCGGGAGCGGTCAGGACGACGGGAATGCCATTGCGGTTGACGGCGCCGACAACGCGTACATCACGGGGGACACGGCATCGACGGATTTTCCAACGGTGACAGGCGACTATCGCACTTCGAATGCCGGTGGCCTCGATGTTTTTGTGACGAAGATTTCTCCTGACGGCCAGACTCTGCTCTATTCGACTTACGTGGGCGGCAGCGGCGGCGACATTGGCAGTGCCATCGCGGTGGATGCGCTTGGGGATGCATTCGTGACCGGGCAAACGGCGTCGAGCGCGGACTTTCCGCACACCACCGGGGCATTTCAGACTATTTTCGGCGGCGGTGGCACAGACGCATTTGTATTCGAGTTGAATCCCTCAGGGTCAGGAGTCACCTACAGCACGTATCTTGGCGGCACCGGGGATGACGCCGCCGCG
Organism: Candidatus Sulfotelmatobacter sp.; assembly: GCA_049512555.1. Classification (GTDB taxonomy): domain Bacteria; phylum Acidobacteriota; class Terriglobia; order Terriglobales; family Acidobacteriaceae; genus Sulfotelmatobacter. The sequence goes on from JBEKWZ010000055.1 coordinate 3,182, forward strand.
GGCATTGCCGTGGACAATTCCGGCAATGCCTACATCGTGGGTTCGACAACCTCGACAAATTTCCCCACGCACAATGCGAAGCAGAGTTCGATAGTGGGGCAGTCCAATGGGTTCGTGACCAAGTTGAATCCGTCGGGGAATGCGCTAGTGTATTCGACTTACCTGGGCGGAGGCACGGGCGACTTCGCCAGCGCAGTTGCGCTGGATTCCATCGACCAGGCGTATGTGACCGGGGCCACGCAAAACTCCAGTTTTCCCACGACGCAAGGAGCATTTCAAACTTCTTGCGGTACTGCCGCCAATTGCAACGGAGGATTAGACGACGCGTTTGTGACGGTCTATTCACAAGACGGCAGTAATTTCGTCTATTCGACATTCCTGGGCGGCGAGGAGGCTGACCAGGGATTCGGGATTGCCGTGGACTCGGCGGGTGATGCTTATGTCACGGGAGCGACCCTGAGCACTCTATTTCCGGTGAAGTCGGCAATTCAGAAGACCTATGGCGGCAACCAGGACGCGTTCGTCACAGCGTTCAACGCGGAGGGAAGCGGACTTCTGTATTCGACCTATCTGGGGGGCAGTCTGAACGAGACCGGGACTGGCATCGCGGTCGACGGAAGCAACAATGTTTATGTGACCGGACAGACCGGCTCGTCAAACTTCCCCACCGTAAATCCGACGCAGGCCAAACTCGGCGGCGACAACGATGCATATGTCGCCGAGATCAATTCCACCGGATCCACTCTTGTGTTCTCCACTTATCTGGGAGGATCGCTCGACGAGAACTCATCGATCGCGACTGGGACGCTGGGCGCAATCGGCGGGATTGCGGTCGATCATGAAGGCGCTAGCTTCTATGTGACGGGCAATACGTCTTCCACGAACTTTCCGACGCAGTCACCGAAGTATGCCTCAAACGCAGGCATGGCCGACGCGTTTGTGGCGAAGTACGTTCAACCGAACTTTACCGTGTCGGCGTCGCCGTTGAACCCAGCGGCGGTGGATCCGGGAGTTCCGGCGACATCGACCGTCACCATCGGTCCGCTGAACGGATTCAACAACTCGGTGGCATTGACATGTGAAGTCACCCCAACGACAGGCACTCCGCCGACGTGCAGTTTGAGCCCGTCTTCGGCGGCACCGGGAACGCCCTCGACCCTCACGGTCACTACTACAACCGCGACCACGCCCGACTCTTACACCATCACCGTGACTGGAACGGCAAACGGATTCGTGCACACCACCTCGGTGATGCTGACCGTGAATCAGCCTGACTTTACAGTCGCGGCCTCGCCACTGAGCCCGGCAGCAGTGACTCCGGGGAATTCGGCGACCTCCACGGTGACGCTGGGCTCGGTCAACGGATTCAACGCAGCGGTTGCCCTGACCTGTTCGATCACTCCAGTTGGTCTGAATCCCCCAACTTGCGGGTACAGTGCGACCTCGGTCACACCTCCGGGCACATCGATCCTGACGGTCAGGACGACCGCGAATACCTCCGGTGGGAACTACATGATCACGGTGAGGGGCACATCGAATGGCGTCGCCAATACCGTTTCGGTCAATCTCACCGTGAATGCCCCGGACTTTGTGGTCGCGGCGACAGCATTGAGCCCGCCAGCGGTTATGCCGGGAAACTCGTCGACTTCGACGGTGAGTGTGACAGCGCTGAATGGATTCAATAGCGCCGTGACGTTGACTTGTGCAGTCACTCCGGTCAAGACCAACGGACCCACGTGTGCCGTTAGTCCAGAGTCGGTGAATCCTGGTACGCCGTCAACACTAACGGTTACTACGGTGGCGTCCACGCCGGGGCCGAGGTACACCGTTACGGTGAACGGATCGTCGGGCGCACTTGCGCATTCGACGACTGTGAACTTAACCGTGAATGCACCAGACTTCACTATCTCGGGCACAGCGCTGGCGGTAGTGGCTCAGGGCGGATCGACCACATCCACCATCACGATTGCTGCTGTGTATGGATACAAGGGTACAGTCGACTTCACTTGTACTGTGGCCAACGCAACGGGCGGTTCACCGTTGCCGACTTGCATGATCCCGAATCCGGTGACAGGTGGGGCCGGTACGTCGACACTGACCGTAATTACCTCGGGGTCGGCACTTGCTCTCTATCGCGAAGCGGGCAGCGGCATCTTCTATGCGATGTGGCTGCCAATTGTGGCCTTGTCGGTGATCGGGGTGCGATTCAGCACGGCCGAGTCGCGCCGAAAGAAGATGCTGGGGATGCTGCTGGTAGGTGTCGTGATGACAGCCATATTCTTCCTGCCAGCGTGCGGCGGAGGAAGCGGCAAGAACTGCTCGGGTTGTACTCCGCCGGGCACCTATGATGTAACGGTGATGGGCACGGACTCTGCAAACGCGCTGACGCACCCGGTGACTTTGCCGCTCACAGTCACCCAACTCCGATAGCCCCTTTTACTTCAGGCGTAGCGAGAGCGGACAGCAGGTAGCTCATCCTCAGTGTTTTGACTTGACTTCTGTCGCAATCGGACTAAGTTCGAGACAGTTGCTCCTGTCATACCAAACAGGAGGTGCGCCCTCGGTCCACGTTCCCTTCTATTTGGAGTAGTTATGAGTAAGCGTTTCCCCCTGCCTGTGAGCGAAAGGTGTCGGGGATATGCTGGACCATCCGGGAGGGCAAAATGGAAATGTCGACTTACGACAGTCTGAAAGGATAAGATATGGCTCCGTCTTGCTCTTGCCTTGACCGATATTGTAGATTCCGCTTCTTCTGTTCTCTATCCGTAGTTGCAATCGTACTTGCCACCGCTTTTGCTTCGGGGTGCGGCGGAGGCAGCAGCGGCACAACCTTGCGTGGAAACACAAACGTGGTGGTGCTGGCATCGAGCACTGCAAACGACCAACTGGTTCAGTTTCCCGTAGCGCTGAAGAACGTGACCCTCACAAGCCAATCGGGGAACATGGTGACGCTGTTCTCCACCCCCGTGAGCACTGAGTTCATCCATCTGAACGGCAATGTTGAACCGATGGCAACAGTAAGCATTCCTCAGGATACTTACACCTCAGCTGCCGCAGCCTATGATGGGACCGCTCCTGTGTGCCTCGGCTTGCAATCGCCCTCCACAGCGTTTTTTATCGACGGCGCTATCAATGGGCCGGGTACGCCGAGTGTGACTGTGAACCTGCCGGCTCCGATCAAGGTCACAGGGACAGCCATGGGGCTGGTTTTGAATTTGCAGGTTTCCGAGTCGGCGCCCTTCTCTGGCGGCTGCGTGCAGGGTTTCTCTCTTCCGATTGCGGTTTCGCCGGTTTTCGACCTGACTCCCATGGTGATCGCAGCTCAGCCTACGAACAGCGTCAACGGCAAGGCGCTTGGGCTTGAAGGGGCAATTGCATCCATCGCCGAGACAGGCAGTGGATTCACGGTGACTTCCCTCTATGGTTACTTTAATGGAAATCCTCCGACCTGGCAGGTGAGCACCAATGGCAGCACTGTATTTCAAGGGATAAGCGGCGTCTCAGGGCTGAGCACAGGCATGCCTGTGGACATAGACGTTGCGCTTCAGGCGGATGGATCGTTGATGGCTACGCGCGTTGCAGTCTATAACACGGACGCAGCGAATCTCAGTTTATCCAGCGGCCAGGTAATATTGGCGAACCCTCCCCAATCCAGCGTTTGGGGGCTGACTGCACAAACAGAGGGCGGTCTCTCCGAGTTGTACGACGTATTCGGCTATGAGAATGCGACGTCCCAGATCTCGGGTCAATTTACAAATCTGCAGAACCTTCCCTTCGTTGCCACATTCAACGCGGCGAACACGGTCGCTGGCGAGAATGTCCTGGTTACATCTAACGCGGTTTCCGTTGATGGCCTCCCGCCGCTTCCGCTTCCCTTGGCCACAATGGCGCTCATGCCCCAAACCATCAATGGCACAGTGAGCGCGATCTCTACCAGCGGCGACTTTACCACCTATACCGTCACACTCGCCCCCTACGATCCTTTTGCCGAACTGGCCGGGTCGCCGGGCCAACCTGCGCTTACGAGCCCGAATACGGTTGTGGTTTACGCCGATAGCAACGCACAAATGCTGAGTTCGAGTTCGGTCAGCGTGGGCGGTGTCTTCCGCTTCTATGGGCTGGTCTTCAACAACAACGGAACGCTGAGCATGGACTGCGCGCAGGTAAACGACGGCGTGGCAGAGTAAGGCGCAGGCTTCGCAGCCGGGAGCTAATTTTCTGAGGCTCGTGAGGAAGGCGCTGGAAAAGCGATAAGCGGGGGGGAGGCAGCGTTTATGTCATTCCTACTATGGCGGTCTTCGCGCTCGGTGTGTGGATCACCTGGAGCCAGCGCGAGCCACGTCAGGATCCAGCCGCCATATTGGCGACACGTCCTTGAAAAGCATTCAGGAGTTCTACCGCCTCCGATCGTGTAACGGATTGATCTCGTCATTCATCAGGCAACGCTACGCCGAACCGGTGATTGCCAGAGCGGTACACTTTTCTCCAGGGATTGGTTGGTCGGCACGTACGAATACTCGGGCACCATCTCTTTGATTCTTGCGCGGACGTCGTCGGCATCATCTAGGAATAACGAGGCCTCCAGCTCGTCCAACTGTCTCAAGAGGTTGTCCCAGTCTTGCACGGGACCCCGCGCCCTCTTGATCTTGGGAAACGATGTTTCATCGACCCCTTCATTCTCATAGAAGAGTTCCTCGACCAACTTTTCTCCTTGGCGCAAGCCGGTAAATTGAATGGACACCTGGTTTTCGTTTCTTCCCGAGAGTTTGATCAAGGTTCTCGCCAAACCCAGTACTAGCAGAGGCTGTCCCATGTCCAGGACGAAGGTGTCTCCCTTTTCACCGATCGCCGATGCCTGTAAGACCAGCGACACGGCCTCGCGGATGGTCATGAAGAAGCGCCTCATCTCCGGGTGAGTTATGGTGAGCGCCTGGTTGTTCCGCAGTTGATGCTGGAGCACGGGAATGACGCTTCCGTTCGACCCCAAAACATTGCCAAATCGAACCGATAAGCATCGCATGCCGTTGGTTGGCCTGTGAGCGATGATGAGTTCGCCAATCCGCTTCGTTACTCCCATCACATTGCAGGGATTGACCGCCTTATCGGAAGAGACGAAGACGAAACCGTGACATTGATACTCGCTTGCAATTTCGAGAAGGCTCATTAGCCCGAAGACATTATTCTGTAGTGCCACTGAAACATTCTCTTCCATTAGAGGGACATGTTTGTAGGCGGCTGCGTGAAAAATCGTGTCTGGCCTGCTGACATGGAAAAGCTGCTTCATCTGCTTGCGATCGCCGGAGCCTGCGACATGACAGCGCACCGATGTTCGCGCCGAGCACCGCGATAGTTCTCGTTCCAGATGGAACATTCCAGTTTCGCTCTGATCAACACATAACAGGATGGCAGGTTCATGCTCGAGGATCTGGCGGCAGAGTTCCGAGCCGATGGATCCTGCCGCTCCGGTCACCAGGACCGAGCGTTGATAGAGAGCGCTCCGCACAGATTCTTGATCGATCTCAACTGGGTCCCTTCCCAGCAGATCTTCCACGTCCACGTCGCGGAAATCACTGATACTCACTCTTTGCGCGATTACATCCCTCAGCGCCGGCACGGTTCGAAACTTCACGGCTGCGCGCTCGCACACTTCCACAAATCGTTGCATCTGTTTAGAAGAAGCCGAGGGCACGGCAATCAATACTTCGTCAGGCGGATAAGTGAGCACGATTTCGGGGAGTTGATCGACAGTTCCGAGGACGGGAATGTCTTCTATTTTAAGGCCCACCTTGGAGCGATCATCGTCTACGTATCCAATGGGAGCGTATTCACTGCCGGCGCGGCCAATCTCTCGGACCACCGTTTGTGCTCCGATTCCGGCTCCGATGAGCAGTACTTTCTTGGATGCCGCCAGATCCTGGCGTACCGATTCTGCCAGCACACGAGAGAATATCCGCACGCCGATCAGAATGCCGGCCGTCAGCAAGGGCTCCAGGACGTAGATTGCGCGCGGAAATGCAGAGAGGCTGGTCAGGTATTGCGTGGCCAGAATGAACACCAGAGAACCGAGGAGTACGCAGTTCGCCACATCCAGCGCGTCACTCAGGCCCGTATACCGCCACCAACCGTGCAACAAGCCAAAACGCCCAATCATGATCATTCGAATCAGAATGAGCAGAAGCGCCGATGCGAAGAGCATGTGGCGTTCCGGCAACGCGAAGTCGAATTTCAAGAACCACGCGAGAACAAGCGAGATAAAAATCAGCGCAGCTTGAAACGCACCCACAAACCACGAGTTCTTCCGCAGCAGCGTCTGAGCGAGACTGATAATCTTCATCGGATGTAAGGATCAGTTCAGATGAGAAACAAGAGATCGCGGGGTTCAACTACTCCAACAATCCAGCCAGAGTTTGCACCAGGATTTTCAGATCGGAAAGAAGACTGCGCCGCTGTTGATAGTCGAGCGACAACCGAAGCTTGGCGGGGAGAATCTCGTGGATGTACTGTTGTTCGATTCTTTCGGCGGAAAGTATTTGGTCTTCGCGCCGATAGGCGAGACTTGCGGGGTCAGTAATTCCCGGG
>JBEKWZ010000056.1:0-9733 GCA_049512555.1 Candidatus Sulfotelmatobacter sp.
GTACGGCATGAAAGAAATCGGGAAATTTCTTTTCCGACCAGTCCAGCACGTCCTGCGCGAACAACCCACGGCCGGGGCCAAGTTCCTTCACCGTGATACGCGCCGGTGATCCTAGAACGCGCCACATCTCTTCAAACTGCCGGGCCAGCAGTCGTCCGAAGACGGCATGCACGTCACTCGCCGTATAAAAGTCTCCGGCTTTGCCGAACTGCGCCGCGTGGCGCGAGTAGTAGCCGAGCTCGGGATCGTAAAGACACATCTCCATGTAGCGCGAGAAGGGAAGCGGGCCGCGTTCGCGAATCTCCCGCTCGATCTTTTCGCGAAGCGCGCTCACAGTCCCTTCCGCTGACGGTCGGCGCGGTCCTGCGGCGTGCGGATGAACATTTCGACGAAATAGTCGTGCAGGGCATCGTAGAGCTGGCGCTGAAAACTCCACTCAAACTGCGGGTCGTCGAGATCGCGCGGATGCATATCGAAATAGTAAGTGTGGACGGGGACCGTCTTGTCCTTGAACTCGATGATGATCTCGACCCCTTCGCCCTTGGCGCGCGCGGAAAAATTCAGCAAAGGATGCTCATAAAGCCGAAGCTGCCCGAACACGCGCTCTAGGCGAATCTGGGACGGTTCGGGCATCGCAAGATTGTAAAGCATCACCAGTCGCGAATCGTTATGACGCTGGCAAGCGACTCCATCGCCCAAGGTTTGCACTGGAAAAAAAGAAGCAAGAATGGAGCGACTGGATAAAATCCGCCGAAAGATGGGATTTGCCTCTACTAGTCGCGAAGAGATTACTCGTACCGCAGGGCTTCGATGGGATTGAGCCGCGCGGCCTTGATCGCGGGCAGCATACCGCTCACAATGCCGACAAAGCTCAGAATCGCTGTCGACCAGATCAGGGTGGCTGAGTCGATGTAGAGGTGGATGTCGCCTTCGCTGGCATTGTCCTCAAACGCGCTCCACAGCGTCAACGAACCCACGGACCATGAGACCAGATATGCCAGCACCACGCCCAACAGGCCGCCCAGTGCGGTAATTACGAGCGCCTCGGCCAGGAACTGGAACAGAATGTGCCAGCGGTGCGCGCCCAAAGCTTTTTCCACGCCGATTTCGCGGGTGCGTTGCGTCACCGACACCAGCATGATGTTCATCAATCCCACGCCGCCAATCCCCAGCGTGAGCAGGCCGATGAAGCCGAGCAGAATCTTGATGCCGGTCGAAATCACCTGCAAATCCATCAGGTCGGCGAAGACGTCAAACACGAAGATGGCGCGCTGATCTTTGGGGTCGAAGTTGTGGTGGAAGGCCATCGATTCGCGCACGCCCTTCACCACTTTCGCGTGGTCGCCTTCATACTCCATGACCACGGAACTCAGATAATACGTGTTGGTCAGGTCGCTCATGGCGCTGTAGGGAACATAGACATGCTCGTTGATGTTGTCGTCCCCGTTCTGCACCTGATGCTTCATCACGCCGACGACCTGGTAGGAGATGCCGTCAAGGCGGATATTTTCGCCGAGCGCGTTCTGGCCGGAGAATAATTTCTTCTTCGCGTCGGAGCCAATGACGGCCACGCGGGTATGCGTGAAGTCGTCGCCATCGCTAAAGAAGCTGCCTTCCGCGATGTCCAACTTGCGCATGCGCCCGTACGAAGCATAGACGCCACTAACCCCGTAGTTCGAGCTGCGAGTGCCGTAGCCAACCACACAAGTCTTTGAGGCCTCCGGCGAAACGCGCTTCAGCAATGGTACTTCGCTGCGGATGGAATCGAGATCGTTGATCGTCAACCGAACCTGCGTGCCCGCCTTGGTTCCTCCCGCTTGCAACTCGGTGCGCCCAGGAAAAATGAAAACCAGGTTCGTGCCGAAGGAGCGGAACGCTGCCCACAGTCCACGTTCGAAGCCAGTGCCGTATGCAAGCAGCAGTACGACCGTCGCGATGCCCCAGGCCATGCCCAGCATGGTGAGCACGCTGCGGCGCCGGTTGTAGCGCAGCGCGTTGTAGGCCTGGGTTGCGAGATCGACGATCATGAAAACGGCTCCTAAAGCTTTTAGCTTTTTTCGGTATTTTTTTCTACTCCTGCCGCAACGCTTCCACCGGAGGCAGCAACGCCGCCTTCCGCGCGGGATACAGCCCCGCGGCGATTCCTGCGATCGCCAGCGAACCGATCGCGGCCAGCGCCGACGCCGGAATAATTCTTGGCGTGTCAAACCCCTCTGGCGACGGCAGCATCGCCAGCACCGTCACGAAACCGGTCGCGATCGCCAATCCGATTCCCCCGCTGAAAGCCGTGAGAAATGCTCCCTCAATAAAAAACTGCGTCAGGATGGCGCGATAGGTTGCGCCCAGCGCCTTGCGCAGGCCAATCTCTTTCGTGCGCTCCGTCACCGACACCAGCATGATGTTGATAATTCCGATGGCCCCCAGTCCCAGAGTCACCACGCCAACCACGCCCAGAAACCAGTCCATGGCATCGAAAATTCTTCCCACGCGCTTCATGTTTTCAATCGTGTCCCAGTCTTCAAAGGCGTCTTGCAGTTTAGGATCGAATCCGTGGCGGCGCGCCAGGATGCGGTGAATTTCGTCTTTGGCTTCGGCATGCAGATCTTTGGTGATGGGACGGTAGTTTATGAACGAGATCGCGTCCTCGGAGTTCGCCTTGGTCATGGGGAATAGGTCCCGCATGGTCTCTATGGGGATAAAGATGCGCGAATTGGTGCCGTTATTACCATCGCGCCCAACTTTTGCCACCACTCCCACCACGTCAAAATTGATTCCATTGAGCAGGATCGACGATCCCACCGCAGGCCGTCCGGGAAACATGTTCTTGAGCAGTTCCCATCCCACCACAGCCACACGGCGGCGCTCAGAATTATCCTGGTTGTTGAACCATCTGCCGGGTTCGATGGGCACATTGCGAATCTGGTTGTAGTCGGAGGCTACGCCGAATACCTGGCCATTCGTCGAGCCGTAATCGCTGACCGCGCGAATGTCTTCGCGATTCAGCACTGGCGACAACGCGCCCACGAACTGCGCTTCATTCCGGATCGCCAGATAATCTTTGTAGGTAAAGTAGTAAGTCTGCCCCGATTGCGTGCTGCCTTCAACCGCCGGAATGCGCCCGGGAAACATGAACATAATGTTTTGTCCGAGATTCGCCAGTTGCCTTTCCTGGCCGCTACGGAAGCCCTCGCCCAGACCCACCAGCAATAACAACGACCCTACGCCCCAGGCAATTCCGAACATGGTCAGGAACGAGCGCAGCTTATGCGCCCACAAAGTGGACAGCGACTGCCGCACGATGTCGACCAGCATGCGCATAAAAACAAGAAAGACGATTGTGTAAATCATGCCCCCACGCCTCCGGGGAGGAGCGTGGGGGCACCCGGGTAACGTTCAGGCGAGGGGTCTCAATCCCGCCCAACCATCTGATCAGAGATACGCAGCCGGGCTCACTAAAGTTCCCCGCTGGCATGGCTACTTAGACCCCGCAAGGGGCAAAAAGGTTAGCCGAGGATCGACGAAGGTTGGGGGCGGAGCCTAAAGTTCGGACCGGGGTTGGCCGATGGACTCACGGGGGCCCGTATCGGCCGTCCAGAGTTGGAGTTTGTCAATGCTGAAAGCGAACGCAGATGCACGCCGCCGCGCTGCGACGGTTCAGTTCACCGTCGACGCTCAAAAACGGCTAGTGAATGTCCGCATCGCTCACAGAGTCACAGCGGCCGACTTCGAGCGACTGGCAAGAGACCTGCGCAGCCATCCCGAGTTCAAGGACGACTTCTCTGAAGTCGCGGACTTCACTGAAATGGACGACATCGACCTGCAGGCCGAAGAAATGTTGAAACTGGCGGACAGAATCGATCCCTTCTCGGGGCAAGCGCGGCGGGCCTTCGTCGTGCGCACAAAGAGTCAACGATACTTAGCTCGCATGCACCGGACCTTGCACCCGGCGAACATTCAAATCTTCGAATCCATCGAGGAAGCGCAGCGCTGGATCAACTTATAGCTCAAGTTCATTCGTGCGCATAGGCTAGGTTGTCGAATCTCAGCCCGTCGCCGTGTTTCACTGCGAAGGCGATCCGTGAACAGGGCTGAGACCACCCCGTCCGCACGCGTTGCAGTTCACCCGGCTTGAGGTTGATCGATACATCAGGCGCGCCTTCGGTCTGGATGGTTATGCTGGCCTCAGCCCCGCCGCCGTTGTACGCATCCACGCCAACAAATACGCGCGGAGCCGGGAACGAGAACGCCAGTTGCTCGGCACTCGGATCGGCAGGGACGAGGTTGAAGGTGCCGAACTTGCCCGACGGCGTGCCGATTTTCCACTGAGGCTTCGAGTCGCGTTGCGGCCAGTCAATCACTCCGGAAGGATACGCGCCGGCGAGTTCTGTCCCGGCCGCGAGGTGAGGATCGTCGAACGTGACGTAAAGTGGAGGAGCGACGCCGCCCGTGCCCTGAATGTCGATGTCACGCGCGCCATCGTGACGGATGCGCAGCACACGGGTCGACTCATCAAAAACGAATCCTGGCTCATCAAGAACCTGCAACCGCCGTAACGCCCGCCCGTTGGCAGTCACCGAATCCGGGACGAAGTTGAGCCGCAGCACATCCGAAGACTCAGGGTCGAACGTGGAATAAGTCACCGAACCTTTGCCGTAGCTGATCTTCGTGACCACCGACGACGAACCCACCAGGTGCGATTCATCCGCGGGCGCCCACTCGGGCACAGCCCAGAACGCATCCATGAGCCGCCGCGGACCATCCGAGAACTCGTCGGTAAACCACCACTGGTTCTCGCCCCAGGGCGCGTGCGTGTTGGGCAGGCCTTGAAAATAGGTGACCCAGTTGTAGGATCGAAAAGCGGCTTCGCGATAATCGGCGTCACCGGTCCTGGCATAGTAAAGCGCCTCGACGGCCGCCAGCCGCGAGGTGTGGCTGTCGCAGCATTGATTGGGCAGGTTGCAGCAGAACTCCTTGCCGTTCCCCTGCTCCGTGGTCACGGTCGCCCCGTGCACAATATATTTCGGCCACTTTGGCGTGGTCTTCACCCATGCGATCAACTGTCGCGCATGCTGTTTCCACTGCGGATCTTTTTCCGGATGCAGCAGCACATAGCGCGCGAACTCCAGCGGGATCACCTGGTTCATGTTTTCCATGCTGGGCGCAACGTCTTCGAAATATCCGACCCACACGTTATTCACCAGCGGATAAGTTTGAAACCACTGCCAGGCGTTCTCCCGCGTGCGAGTGTAGTTCACGACGCTACCCTGCTGCAGGCGGATGAGTTCGTCGAACAGCATGATCGGTTCGATCACGTTGGCGGAATAGGGGCCCATCGGCTTCTCGCCCCGCGTGCTGCCGTCTTTCGCGTAGCATCGCACCGGCCACGGCGAGTGCGTCTCATCGCCCTGCTTATAGTTCTTGACCAGCGCGTCTGCGCACAGAATGGCCGCCCGCAAATACTTCGTGTTCCCCGTCATTTCATACAGGCGCAGATAGGCGTACCCATCTTCGCCGACCACATGTGGTTCGACGTAGTCCTTCCCGTGCGAACTCCAGCCGCTGTAGCGATGCGCCCCCGGATCGGCCGACGGATACGGTACTTGAGACCACGCATAATCCGCCGGCGTTCGGCCGTTCTCCAGTTCGTAATCGACGAAATCCTCAAGGAAAGTGAGGGTTCGCGCATCTCCCGTGTACGGATAGAGACGCTCGATAAACCCCTGCAGCATGGCCCGAAGATATCCTGTCGAGTTGGCCCAGTTCTGGTCGGGGATCAATTCATAAGTGGTGCGGTCGAAATCAAAGCAGCAATGAAAGTAGTGCAGCCGCTGCCGGTTGTACTGATCCCAGAGGATGGTCCACTGCGTAAGCACATGCGACGAGTAGGAATAGCCAATGTTGTCGGGCATCGGCCACGGCAGAAGTTTCCCCTGCGCGTCCAGCGCGACAGGCCGCCCGGCAATGTCAGGCGCATCGACGACGGAGGTGACTTGGAACTTCTCCTGAGCGAAGGTTTGAGTCGCGATCAGCAGGACGAGACAAAAGCTCAGCGCAGATTTCTTCATGAGAGTTCGGGGATGAGGATATCGCAGAAATGCCGCCAGCGCCTCTGCGGGATAAAGATCGCTGAGAAGTGTCGTCCGATCCTGAAACTCGACTGGCAGCAGGTCAATGAGTGCAATGGGGATATTTCGCCAATCGTGACTCGATTAACATTGATACCGCTATGTGGAACAGACCGTGTTAAGAAATGGGCATTCCGCCACAGCCAGTCCTACGGCATATACATCCACAAGTCGTTCAGGTTACCGGTTGCTCCCGCTACTTGTCCGTAGCCCCCAAAGAGCCAAAGGTTTCCGTTGGCATCGACCCAGCCTCTGGCGAAGGTGCGGCCACTCGGAATGTTTCCTGGAGCCAGCGTTCCTTCCGTGCCGTACGTCGAGTTCTGGTTTATGTTGTTCGATCCACTCACCCAAGTCCATTGGCCGCCGCTGTACTTCCAGAGATCATTAAACTGGCCAGCGAGCGACGGCGTATAGTCTCCGTTTCCGCCAAAGAGCCATGCGTTTCCGGAAGCATCCGTCCAGGCGAGTCCCATTTGCCGAGCACCCGGAATATTGTTCGCAGCAGCCGTGCCCTGAGTTCCGTAGACGCCAAGGCTGTTCCCAACGTTCGATCCTCCTATCCAAGTCCATTGACCCGCGCTGTATTCCCAGAGATCGTTGAGAACAGTATCCGTTCCGGTGGAGTCGTACCCAACTCCTCCAAACAGCCACAGGTTGCCGGCCGAATCGACCCAGTTGCAGGCATACATGCGCGCGCCCGGCGTGTTGGTGGGAGCCGCGGTTCCTTGCGTCCCATAAACACCTTTTTGTGACTGGATATTCGCTCCGCCTATCCAGGTCCACTGGCCTCCACTGTACTTCCACAAATCGCTCAGCAGTCCTACGATCGAACTGGACTCGTCGTACCCTGCGCCGCCGAACATCCACACGTTGCCGGAAGCATCCTTCCAGACCGCGGCGGAGTTTCGGGCACCCGGGAAATTGTTGGAGTCCGCGACGCCGAGCGTGCCGTAGCTACCGTTTTGATTTGCGACGCTCGAACCGCCCATCCACGTCCAGTCGCCGGCGCTGAACTTCCAAAGATCGTTCAACTCAGCTTCTTTTCCGACCGAGTCAAAACCACTTCCGCCGAACAACCAGAAATCCCCGGACGAATCCGTCCAGCTGGCGGCTTCAAAACGCGCTCCCGGAATGCTGTTCGAAGAGGCAACACCCACAGAACCGTAGTTTCCACTTTGTCCTGCGAGCGTCGGGCCACTTTGCCAGGTCCATTCCCCGGCGCTGAACTCCCAAAGGTCACTCATCGGCATGAGCGTTCCATTGGAGTCGTGACCATATCCACCAAACAGCCAGAGATTTCCGGAGCTGTCAGTCCACGTAGCGGGATATTGGCGTCCGCCCGGAGTGTTCGCCGGAGCAGGCGATCCGAGTGTTCCATAAGTACCATTCTGGTCGACGGCCTGCGAGCCCGCCATCCAAGCCCACTCGTTGTGCCCGCACTCCACCTTCACGTTGTTTACATTGGCCATTGCAGTGCCGCTGCCGTTCGCCACAGTGCATTGCTGCACTGGGCTGGAGGGCTGCGTAAGCACGGTGACCTTGAATCCGCTGCCGCTCGTAATGGTGGTGTCAAACTGAAAATTCCCGTTCGCATTTACCGGAAGATTGTCCTTGCCGTTGTCCTGAAGGACCAAGCCACCGTTGCTTCCCGCAAGATTCACCACTGTCCCAGAAATTACGTATTGGGCTGGCGGAGGAACCTGATTGCTTTGTGAAGCACAACCGACGAGGAAAAGGACAAGGGCAATAAGAAAACCGGCGGACAAAAACCTCATGATAAACCTCACGACTGAACGTTCCTTCGAATCGGATAGAATGTCCAACCGACAATTAAAGCAGCACAATCTGGGAATTACAGATTACGCCGGTAACGGTTGAAATATGCCGAGAGCTAAGAACCCTGTCCGTAACCAGCGTTACGCGGTCGGTTTCGGATTCTAGTTCGAGGCTTTTTCTTTCGGCCGCTCGTAAGCTTTCTGCAGATACTTGCGGGCTTCTTCGAGGGCGCCAAAGGTGTTGTCGTTGGTCTGCGTCGCCTGGCGGTATTCGTTGATGGCGCGTTCACGCTGGCCGGTGATGTCGAAAATCTTGCCCAGCTGAATGCGGCTCCAGACTTCAGTCCAGCGCGGCTCGCCATCCCCGTCAATCGACGCCCGATAGGCGTTCGCCGACGACTGGTAGTTCCGCTGAAAAAAGAAAACCTCGGCGATGCGGTAGTGGGCCAGCGAACTGTTCTTGTTCAGGTCGAGGGCTTTATTGAACTCGACCAGCGCGGCCGATAGATCTCCTTGTTGCTGCAGAGCCTGTCCGCGAAGGATGGAAGCGCGCAATTTCACGTCGGTCGAATTCGTCAGCACATGGTGGTCGGGATCGACCGCAATGCGCCGCGGGCGGCCGAAGGTTTCAATCGCAAACGGCGAGGTCGTACCCACGACTTCGATGCGCTGGTTCTCTGTTTTTCCGTCGGTATCGATGCGCAGGTCGACCGGCATGCGGAACAAGTCGAGATCCTGCGAGATTTCGCCAGTCACGCGGAACCCCGCAGTTTTCTCTTTCCCCTCTTTTGGTTGCTCGACCGCCGCGCCGCCCAGCCGGTAGGTCGTGTACTTCACCTTGAACTCGGGCGCGCCCGTGGAGTCGAGCCATTGCGAGAAGAACCAGGTGAGCTGCTGGCCATAGTTTTTCTCGGCGATGGTCTTGAAGTCGTCCATGCTCGCCGATTTTCCGGCGAACTCGCTGGAAAACTCGCGCATCGTCTTGTTGTACTTGTCCTCACCCAGCACCCAGCGCAGCATATGCAGGATCATCGCGCCTTTGTCGGTGGCCAGCGATTGAAACTCGGTGGAGAAAATGTCGAGCTTGCTCACGCTCGACAGCGGCACCGTGTCATAGGCCAGGGCGCCGACCGACATATCCTTGACCGCTTCTTCCAAGCCCGCGCCACCGGCTGCGCTCTCCACGTACATCGCTTCCGAATAGCGCGAGAAGCCGTCAGTCAACCACCAGTCGTCCTTGGTCGACGGGCTCACCGAAACACCCCACCACTGGTGGGCGATCGCGTCGGCCAGCAAACGGTAGTTGGTCTTTTCCGTGATGGAAGGCCCCGCCAATCCTGCGATTTCCGGCGCCCATGCGAAAGGCAGAGTATCGCTCGGCAACTCCACAACGTTGAGTTTTTGCGAAGGCGGCAGGCCGTACAGCGTGATGAAGTAAGTGAACTCCTGCACCGCGGTTGTGGTGTACTCCGGCGCCAGGCTGTCGTGCGTGGGCTTGAAGAAAACGTGCAGGTCCATGCCGGCTTCATCGCTCTTGTACTCTTTAAAGACTCCGGCCACGATGGTCCCGGGGAAACTCGGTTTGGCCGAAACAAACGTGAAAGTCTTGGTGGGCAGCACGCTGGCGTTGGGCTTGTTCGAAGCCGGGGCCTCGGTCACCGTAGACTGGCCGCTGCCGATCACCAGCATATGCGCGGGCACAGTCACGCTGATCGTCGAAGTGAAGCGATTGATGCCGAATCCGCTCACCGGGAACCATCGCCCCGAATAAAACAAATAGCTGGTGTCATCGCCAATGTAGGCCAGCTTCAGGCCCGGAACCGGGCTGTTGTC
>JBEKWZ010000057.1:0-9720 GCA_049512555.1 Candidatus Sulfotelmatobacter sp.
CATCAGCTGCAGCTGGCGCAGCACAAGAACGGCAACGGTACGGCTCAAGTGCTGCAGGACGCTATGGCTGTCGTCGATCAACACCTCCGCGGCCTGCAGAACAAGCAGCACAAGGAAATTGCCAAGGCCATCGGCCGGCCGATTGAGGCTGTCCAAGCCGCGCTCGACTACATACGCACTCTTGATCCGCGCCCCGGCCTGCGCTACAACAAGGTCCAGGCCCGCCTGATCGAGCCTGATGTTGCTTTCGTGAAGCACGGTGACGAGTGGCTGGTCATCATGAACGATGAAGACTTGCCGCAGCTTCGCCTGAATCCGGCGTACAAGAAGCTGGTCACACGCGACGGCACCAACGAAAAGAGCACGCGCGATTACGTCAAAGAGCGCTACAAGAGCGCCATCCAGCTCATCAAGAACATCGAGCAGCGCAAGCAGACCATCACCAAGGTCTGCTATTGCATCGTCGCCCGCCAGCAGGATTTCCTCGAACGCGGCATCGATCAACTCAAGCCCATGATGATCAAGGAGGTGGCCGAAGAAATCGGCGTGCATCCTTCCACGGTAAGCCGTGCTGTGGCCAACAAATACGCGCACACACCGCAAGGCGTATTCGAGCTGCGATATTTCTTCAGCGAGAGCGTGCAGGGCCCGGAGGGCGGCGGCACTTCGCTGCTGATCCTCAAGCGCCGTGTCAAGAAACTCATCGAAGAAGAAGACCCCAGCCGTCCGTTGACCGACGAGCAGATCACCCGCATCCTGCAATCGCAGGGCATCCAGGTCACCCGCCGCACCGTGGCCAAATACCGCGAAGACATGCGCATCCCCAGCACGCACCAGCGCCGAGTCAAGAAGTAGCTGTCGCTGCACCAGCTTTTAGGGTCGGTATAGAATGCAATGGCCGTCCGGAGTCCGGGATCACTCGAAATCTCGATGCCTTCACTGACTACCGACACAACACCTGAGAAGGCTGAGATTCCTTCTCCGCTCGCGAAGTTGCGCAGCAACCTGGGCGCTCGCAATATTCCTTCGCTGGATGGTTTGCGCGCCATCTCGGTAATTCTGGTAATCCTGGTTCACTTGCGGGTTCCCTACGTTCCCGAAATTCACGGTGTCCTGACTTTTTTTGTTCTGAGCGGGTTCCTGATTACCTGGCTGCTCCTCAAAGAGTCTGCGCGGAGCGGCGCCGTTTCCATCAAAGATTTCTACGCGCGTCGAGCCCTGCGAATCTTTCCGGCTTTCTACGCTTTCTGGTTCATCCACCTCGGTCTGTATCTTGCATCCCGCGGCATTCCCACCCGCCGCGTCTGGTTCGACTATCTCACCGCTTTTTTCTATGTGAGCGATTACCGGCTCGCCTTTACTCACGTCCGGCCCGTGCTCAGCCACACCTGGTCGCTCTCGGTGGAGGAGCAGTTCTATCTGATCTGGCCGTGGATTTTCGTGCTTTTTCAGCATGACCTGCGCAAGCTTACGCGGATTCTTGTGGGCATTATCGCCGCAGTTTATGCCTACCGCATTGTTTTATTCTTCGTCTTCCATGTGGGAGACGACCGCCTTCACAGCACGTTCGACGGCCGCGCCGATCACCTCTTTATTGGATGCCTGCTGGCAGTGCTGCTCAAAAGAGGCGCGCTGAATACTGTTTGGAGTGCCATTACCTCCCGTGTCGGCGCCCCCATTCTCACCTTGCTCGCGTTAGCGTCCTCCATTGCGCTGAATGAACATTTTCACTACCAGTACAAATATCTGGTAGGGTTCTCGCTTGATCCGCTGCTGATTGCGCTTTTTCTGGTTCAGGTGGTCACGCTGGGGGATGCCTGGCTTTGGAGATGGCTCAACGGGTCGATCATTCGTTACGTGGGCAGGGTGTCCTATCCCATGTATCTCTACCACGGCTTGGCTAACGACCTCGCGTTGCGCGCGTTTCGAGGCCGATCCCTGTGGCTCATCAGCCCCGCGGCAATTGGAATCGGCATTGTTTTCGCTAGCACTTCGTATTTCGTTGTGGAAAAACCTTTCTTACGTTTGAAGTCGAAATTCAGTCGTGTGGAGGCGTCATGAACGTCGAATATACTGGCAGACATTACACAGTCACTTCCACCATCCGCAAAGAAGTAGAAACCGGCCTCACAAAAATCCGCAAGATTCTGGGTGACCGATTTGACAGCAAAGTCATTCTCGCCGTCGAGAAGCACCGTCATAAAGCCGAAATCACCATCAGCCCGCGCAATGGCCCGCTGGTCGGCCTGGCTCAGGCCAAGGACATGACCATCGCCGTCAACGAAGCTCTCGACCATCTCGAGAAACAGGCTGTCAAATACAAAACTCGCTGGCAGTCGAAGAAGCGCTCGGCGCGCAAAAGCGAGGAAGTGAAGAAGTGGAACGGCCACTCGCCCCGGGTCGATGAGAATGTATCGCAGACCGATCTGCAAACTGTAGTCGGCACATCGGAAAAGACGGCGGTTCCCGTCATGGTGCATAAGTACCCGGCGGTTGCGAAAACCACCGAAGTCCACCTGGTCCGCTCCGACGACGCCGTGGCCATGCGCCCCATGACGCTCGAAGAAGCCATCAAAGAAGCCCACTTCCGCGACCGCGACGTCTTCGTCTTCCGCGACCCCAAAGGCAAGGTGATGATCCTGCACCGCACCCGCGACGGAAAGATGGAGCTGATCGAGGCGCCATAGAATTTGGTTTCGAGCGCCGCAGGATCGTTTGTCATCCTGAGCGAAGCGGCTGATTCTCGAAGAGAATCAGCCGCGCAGTCGAAGGATCCCTTTCAGCCCGACCGCGCCCAAGGCTAAAGGAGGAGTTTCCAAATCCCTGTAACAGACGAAATGATGACCTGCATCAACGTCGTGAGAACATCTCTATTCCGACTGTGCTCGCCGTTGCTAATCCTGCTCGCCAGCACCGCGGTCTGCGCATCGCAGACGAATTACGTGAAAGATTACAAAGGAACTCCCTACCACGACAGCCGCCATCATGGCGGAGCGCAGAAGATCCCCGGACGCGTGGAGTGCGCCTACTACGATCGCGGGGGAGAGGCCGTCGCCTACCACGACGCCGACGCCAAGAACAACGGCAGCGGAGGCCTCAACCCGGCGGACGGAACCTACCTAAATCAGTTCCGCATGGACGAAGGCGTCGACACCTCCTACATCAAGTTTCATGACCAGATCGACAACAGCCCCTATGACGTGATCCAGCCCCAGGAAAACCAGCTCTATGTCGGATGGACTGAGCCCGGCGAATGGTTCAACATCTCGGTGCAGGTTGCACGTGCTGGCGTCTACACTGCTGATCTTCTCTACACCTCAAATCGCGGCGGAACGATTTCGCTGGATGTGAACGCAAAGGATGCGACTGGACCGATCACGATCACCTCCACTTTCAATGCCTCCGATCCCGTTGCCTGGCGCCAGTGGCATCACTGGAACATCGCGAAGGAGACCATGAAGGTGCGACTTCCGGCGGGGAAAAGCGTTCTCACCGTGCACATCCTGACGGAAGGAAATATGAATCTCGCGTATTTCGACTTCAAGCCGTCGCGATAAGGCTGGGACTTCTCATTTGTTCTTCAGCGTGATCCCATCCGCCTGCACCGGCGCGCCGCACTTTCCGCTACGCAGCCCGTCGAGAAACGTCTTCGTCTCCAGCAGAGTCAGTTTTTCAGTCGATCTCGAGAATCCGACGCCCGCGAAATTCAGGTGAGTCGCGCCGTCAATTACCCCCAGCCACTTGCACCCGGCCGGCAGGCTGTCATAGGGAATCGTGCGGTTTGTCCAATCGCCGTCCAGCGACTGGTCCTGCGTGCCGGTGAGCAACAGTACTGGCTTGCCGATTCCGCTCCAGGCATTTTCCGGAAACATCGTGCCCGGTCCGTCTGGGGAAAGCGCGACGTAAGCGTCAAATCGATCGAGGCTTGCGACCCCCAGTTTGTTCTTGGCGCCGGCCTCCACTTCCACGGTGCGAGCGCCCATGGAGTGCCCGAGCAGCGCCACAAACGGCGCCTTGCAACGTCCAGCCGCCCATTGCAGTGCCGCGGCAATATCCATCAGGCGCGCATTGTACGCCGCCGGATTTAGCACCAATTCTTCCACTCCACCCTTCAGGCCGCCAGCATGCTGCATACTCGCCCGCAGGGCTGCGCTGCCGCTTTCTTTGTGTCCCATCACGATGGCACGCCAGCCATCGTCCCTCAGACCCTCCGCCAGATACCTGTAGCCGTCTTCGCTGCCGCCGGCGCCCGGCGAAATCAACGCAAGCGGCGCACAGCCCGTGGTCTTGGGCGCATACACGCGAAGCGGCGTCTTCGCTCCGTCCTCTCGCGGCGCTTGAACCAATTCCTGTCCGCACGCGACCATTGTGAGAACAGCGAACGAAGCCAGGGCCAACCCGACGATGGACGTGCGCACTCTCAAATTCCACCCCTTTACGCGAAGGAACGCCGAAACGCTACGGTCAAAGAATAAAACACAAGATCAAGCACAAAGGTGCTCAACTTTGTACCCGAGACACGTTAGATCTGAGGTCTCGTCTATTGATACCTTTCAATACTGGCGATTCGAAGTGCTAGAATTCGCCGCGGAGGGAGTTTTTCCATGATGACGACGCCGAGGACGACTCTTACTCGCAGCCTACGCAAACCTTCGTTCTTCCTGGCATTCCTGATTGTGTGCAGTGCGTTCTGGTCGCCATGCTTCCTCCGGGCACAGGCTACTACGCCGTCGCCGAAGCTTTCGGTGCACTGGGAAGAACTCACGGCCTCCGATTTTCGCGAGGGCATTCATCGTTCGCAAGGCACCTGCCTGCTCCCGTTCGGAATTCTGGAGAAGCACGGTCCGCACCTGCCGCTTGGCACGGATCTGCTGGATGTCCGTTACGCCGCGTTGCACGCCGCCGAACAAGAGTATGCCGTCGTCTTCCCGGAATATTATTTTGGACAGATTGCCGAAGCGCGTCACGAGCCGGGAACCATGGCCTACAGCCGCAACCTGCAACTCGCTCTGCTTCAGGAAACCACCGACGAGATGGCCCGCAACGGCTGCAAGAAAATCCTGATCGTCAACGGCCACGGCGGCAACGACAGCCTGCTGCCGTTTTTCGCGCAGACGCAACTCGACAAGCCCCACGACTACGTCGTTTACGTCTTCGACGAACGTACGCCTCAGCATGGTGGTCCGGCCAAGAAGACGAAGATCGATATGCACGCCGGCGAAAGCGAAACTTCGAAGATGATGATCTCGCGCCCCGATCTCGTGCACCAGGACCGCGCCGCCAGCGAGTCGGGCGCAGATCAGGCCCGCCAGAAAATTCCTGAAGACGTTTACACCGGCATCTGGTGGTACACGCGTTTTCCCAACCACTACTCCGGCGATGGCTCGGCCGCGACCCACGAACTTGGCGAATATCAGATGAACTGGTGGATTGAGTCGGTGGTGAAAGCGATCCGCGCGGTGAAGGGCGACGACGTCAGCCTGAAACTGCAAAACGAATTCTACGAAAAAAGCGCGCACCCGCTCGACACGCAGCCGTAGAGACGTAGCTGGCTACGTCTCGGCAGCGAGACAGCGCACTAGCCCCCATATTTCCCGATCAGCATGCCGGTGATAAACACCAGCACACCTCCCAAACCAACCTGCAGCGCGGCAGAGATCCAGGGAGTATCCATATAGCGCTTGCGCACCCAGGTGATCACGCCCAGTTCTGCCAGCACCACAACTCCCGCTGCCCAAAGCGCCATTCTGAAATCGTGCAACAGAAAAGGCAGCGTGTGCCCGATTCCGCCCAGGGCGGTCATCGCGCCGCAAATCAAGCCGCGCACCCACGGATGTCCGCGGCCCGTGAGGCTGCCATCATCGGAGAGCGCTTCTGCGAATCCCATGCTGATGCCGGCGCCCGCCGAAGCCGCCAGACCTACCAGAAAGGCGTCCCAACTTTTCTGCGTTGCAAAAGCGGCCGCGAATACGGGTGCCAATGTCGAGACCGAACCATCCATCAGCCCCGCCAGCCCGGGCTGCACAATCTGCAGCACGAATAGCCGCCGCTGCGCTACCTCTTCGTCGGCCTTCACGTTGTCTGGCAACTTTTGTTTGTCAAGTTCCTGGGCGCGTTCTTCGTGCTCCCGTTCTTCGTTTGCCAGATCATCCAGCAGTTGCCGGATGCTCGCGTCCTGTGTGCGCGCGGCTGC
This sequence comes from Candidatus Sulfotelmatobacter sp., assembly GCA_049512555.1. Taxonomy (GTDB): domain Bacteria; phylum Acidobacteriota; class Terriglobia; order Terriglobales; family Acidobacteriaceae; genus Sulfotelmatobacter. The sequence goes on from JBEKWZ010000057.1 coordinate 6,194, forward strand.
CTTTTCATAGAACCGTCGGGTTTCCACCTCCATCGTCGACGCCTCTTTGCGCACTGCTTCAATCCGCAGCGGGCGCACCAGCCACAAGGCCGGACGCTCTACGAACCCACGCACGTCCTGCCGCCGGATCAGCGGGATGTGTTCGCCGAACTTCTTCTGAAAAAGTTCGAGCAGGCGCCGCCGGTGTCCCGACTCCTCTTCCCGCATGCCTTCAAACATCGAGGCCGTTGCTGGATAGTCCTGCCGCAGCCCTTCCGCGAAGTCGGAGTACACGCGTTCGTCCTCTTCTTCCAGGGCAATGGCCAGGGCCAGCACTTCGCGCTCCGTCAGTTCTTCGAACTTTTTCATGACGCCATAGCTTACAGGCCCTTAGTGGCCGGAGACAAATCCGGATTTCTGATTTTCGACGATTGACCCGTACCTCAGTCGGCAATCCGCAACGCGCAGCAACGTCGCGGCCTCGGGTGCTACTATCCAATTCGTGAAGTCCCGCAGGTTCGCCGGACAACCGGAACACATTCGATGAGCGGAGCAAGAAAAAGTCGAGGGAAAAAGCAGGCGCACCCCGCGCAGCCTTCGCCAGAACTGGTCATCATCACCGGCATGAGCGGTTCGGGGAAAGCCTCGGTGTTGAAGGCCTTCGAGGACCTCGGCTACTACTGCGTCGACAACCTGCCGGTCCAGCTCATTCCGCAATTTGCCGACCTGGCCGTCCAGTCGAGTGAGATTCGCCGCACCGCGCTGGTCGTGGATGTGCGCGAAGGTTCCAAGCTCGAAGAGCTTCCTAAAATCCTAAAGTCGGTCGGACGGATGATTCCGACGAAAGTCGTCTTCCTCGAAGCCTCCGACTCGGTTCTGATGCGGCGCTTCAGCGAGACGCGCCGGCCGCACCCTCTCGGTACCGATTCCCCTGTAAAGTCGGCGCTCAAGGCCGAACGCCGCCACCTGGGGGCGATTCGCAAGGTTGCCGATCTCGTCATCGACACCTCGAAGTTCAATGTGCACGAGTTGCGCGCTCACATCACCGAGCGTTTCCAGGAACAGTCGTCCGAGAAAAGTATTCTCGTCTCCATTGTGAGCTTCGGATTCCGGCAAGGCGTTCCCGAGGACGCAGACCTGGTCTTCGACGTACGCTTCCTGCCCAACCCGCATTTTGTCCCCGAATTCCGTCCGCTGACCGGACGCGACCCGCGAGTTGCAAAATACATTCGCTCGTTTCCTCAGAGCAAGGAATTCATCTCGCGCATCTCGGACCTGCTCGTCTACCTGCTGCCGCATTACATTCATGAGGGCAAGAGTTATCTGACCATCGCGTTCGGATGCACCGGCGGCCAGCACCGTTCCGTCATGATTGCCGAGGAAGTCGGCAAACCCCTTCGCCACGCTGGATACCGCGTGAAGGTCGTGCACCGCGACAGCCCAGGGTAACCGCCAGAACCCCGCCGACGGGGCGATTCTAAGGCGCCGGAATAGACCTTACCGGAACGCCCGGAAACTGAAACGGCATTCCTTCGGCGCACGACTCAAGTAGAATAAAACCTTGCACCCCATGCCCATTCGAGCGGCGGCAAGCGCAGCCGGCCTGTGCCGGGCGGGAGTCCCATGCGGCAACTGATGCGGCTGGTCCGGTATGTTCTCCCGTTTCTTGTGCAACTGCTTCCCGGCATTGTGCTCTTAGCGGCGGTCGGCTTCCTCGAAGCCTTTCGGCTGATCCTGCTCAGGCCGGTGCTGGAGCGGGTGCTGAATCCCGCGTCGGGATCGGAAAACATTCTTCTCTTCACGATCCCGAAATTAAACCAGCCCATCTATCTTCAATCCTTCGTTCCCTCTCATCTGCACAACGCCTGGAATATTGTGGCCTTCGCTCTGGTAGCCTCGACTGTGGTCAAGGGAATCTGCGACTATTGCGGCACCTACCTGGTGAACCACGCAGGTTTTGGCATGATCACCAACCTGCGCAATGAGCTGTATAACTCGGTTCTGCGGCGTTCAGCAGCGTTTTTTCAGAAGCACGCGACTGGCACTCTTATATCGACGATCATCAACGACATTGAGCGAGTACAGTTCGCCATGTCGAGCGTGTTGTCGGAGTTCCTGCAGCAGTTCTTCACATTTATATTTACAGCCGGTCTGGTGATCGTGCTCGGCGGCCAGCTTTCCTGGGTGCTGCTGCTGTTTGTCCCAGTCATCGTCTTCTCGGCCGTGCGGATTGGCCGCCGGGTGCGTTCGACCACACGCACTGGTCAGGACCATCTGGCAGGAGTGCAGAACATTCTGCATGAGACCATCACCGGCAACCGCATCGTGAAGGCGTTCGGGATGGAATCATGGGAAGTGGCACGATTTCGCAAGGCGGCGCAGCGCCTTTTCCGCGCGAATCTGCGGTCGGTGGCCGCGGCCTCCCTCAGTTCGCCGCTTATGGACATTCTGGGGTCGATCGCGATCGCTCTTCTACTTCTTCTGGGCAGAGAACAAATCGTACATCACCGGCTCGACTCAAGCGCATTCGTGACTTTCGTCGCGGCCGTGCTGACGATGTACAATCCCGCGCGGAAGTTTGCCGTTTTCAATAACAGTTTTCAGCAGGCTCTGGGCGCATCGTCGCAGCTGTTCAAATTCATGGACGCCGAGGACGCTGTCCTCGAGAAGCCGGGCGCCCGGGTCCTTCCAAAGTTTTCGCAAAGCATACGACTGGAAGACGTGAGTTTCTCTTATCGCCAGGATGGCGACGAGTCGCGCGAGATCCTGCACGGCATCGACCTTGAAGTGCGACGCGGCGAAATTCTCGCGGTCGTCGGCTCCAGCGGCGCGGGCAAGAGCACTCTGGTTCATCTCATCCCCCGCTTCTTCGATGTGACCGGCGGACGCATCCTGATCGACGGCTACGACGTGCGCGACGTAACTCTCGCGTCCCTGCGTTTTCAGATCGGCATCGTCACCCAGGACACGATCCTGTTCAACGATACCGTCCGCAACAACATCGCCTACGGCCAGCCGCAGGTTCCGCAGAAAGAAGTCGAGGCCGCGGCCCGAGCCGCGCTGGCCCATGATTTTATTGTGGGCCTTCCCGCAGGGTACGATACTGTCATTGGAGAGCGCGGCGTCCGACTTTCCGGAGGCGAGCGCCAGCGGTTGGCGATCGCGCGCGCGCTGCTGAAGAACGCGCCTGTCCTCATTCTGGACGAGGCCACGTCGGCGCTCGACAGCGAATCCGAGGCTCTGGTGCAATCCGCGCTGCATAATCTAATGAGCGGCCGCACCGTCTTCGTGATCGCGCATCGTCTTTCGACGGTGCGCCGTGCCGATCGGATTGTGGTAATCGAAAACGGAATCATTGCCGACATCGGCCGCCACGAAGAGTTGATGACGAAGTTAGGTACATACCGGCGACTCTATGAGCTGCAATTCGCCAACGCGGATTCGACTCGAGCCGTCGCTGAAACTTGAGAACACGGCCCTATGCCCATACGCTCGATGACAGGTTTTGCGCAGGTGAGAGGCGAGATCCAGCGCCCGGACAGCGCCGC